>DATHWC010000099.1:0-3912 GCA_035460985.1 Lunatimonas sp. | reverse complement strand
CGTGGACAAAAGTCCAAACCAACTGAATTTTGGCCCTTGATGGTTGAGATTGAAGCTCATATTGCCATTGTAGCCTGATCCATAGCCTTGTCCGATGGTCAGGGAGCCATTGGTGCCTATCATATCATTGTCCTTTTTCATCACGATATTGATAAATCCGGCATCTCCGTCAGCATCATAGTTGGCAGGGGGGACAGTAATGATTTCGATCTTTTCGACATCACTGGAGTTGAGACCGGCCAGCATCTGATAGGCCGCCTCTAGCGGCATTCTGAATCTTTGACCATTCATGAGGATAACCACCCCGTTTTTTCCTAAAACGGAGAGCGAATTACTCTGCCTGTTTACCGATACACCTGGAGACCTATCCAGCACATCGAGGACCGACAATCCGGCAGCCGAAATACTATTCGCCACATTTACCACCATTTTCCCCTGGTCCAACTCAAAAAACGGCCGTGTTGCCGTTACCGTCACTTCATCCAGATTCTGGTCTTCTTCATGCAATAGGATAGCCGCTACATCACTTTTTTCTGTCCCCAAAAAATTGAATGTCCCTGAATAACTTTTCGCATAACCCATGTTAGTTACTTCCACAAAGTATTGGCCTTTTGGTATATCGGTAAAAATATAGTTTCCGGATTCATCGGAAATGGCACCTTTAATCATGGAGGAATCAAGTTCGGTCCTAAGAAACACATTTGCAAAGGATATGCCTTTATCGTGGGAATCATGAATGCTCCCCTGAATTACTCCTTGGGAAAAAGCAGGAGTAAGCAAAAAAGAAAGAAGAATAAACCCTATCAAAGTCTTCATATTAATTGATTTTAAATGGTTACTTGAAAAATCAACTGGTTTATGCAGGCACCCTGCGTAGCTGCTAGTGCGCTGTTAAGACCTGAACAAACTTAAAAAATAGCCGGGAAATGAATTGGGCCAAATGTTCCAAAAACTAGTACAAATGTTCCATAGGTGAAAAAAAAGATACCGCTTTAGCTATCCATAAACAAGATGAAACAATTGTACCATGATTTGGAACAAGTGTACTAACAGGTATAAGGGGATAATGGATAGTTTTAGATGGAGCGTGCCTTTCAGCAACTTGTGTATGAGGCCGTCTTGCGGTAACAACTCACTCAATAGCCGTTTATTGAATGCTGAATCTATACAAATCGGGGACGGAAACGGCTGCTAACAGCTATACCTCAGATGTAAATTTGACGAGGACAATTATACAGGTGTTAAGCCGCTTTTTTTGGACAGGTTAAAACGTACCTATGTTTCTCTATCTGTTTAGGAAATTAAATAGGGTCCTCTTTTTCACTCAACCTTCATTCGTTTCCTGTCTTCTTCCGAGGTGGATTCCACCTTCACTGCCCTCAGCTTTTTGTTCCCGAATGGTCTTGAATAATTTAGCGTAAACGTTCTGTTTCTCAAAAAATAATCCACATAGGAATGTAAAGGAGGCTCTTGAAATTCGGTATCAACCAAAGCATTATTTGTATTGAGCAAATCTGTGACCGCCAACCTAAACGTGCCTTTTTCCTCACTGAGTATCTTTTGTATTCCCATATTTAGAGATCCTACAGGTCGAAATATTAAAAGCCCCCAATTCTTTTTGGACTGAAAAAAACCTCCAATCTCCGCTGAATAGCCATTTCCAAGCGTAAAGGTATTGACAAGGTTTAAATTAAGATCGAAGAAGGAATGCCTTTGATTTACGTTTAAGTGAGTGGTTTCGAAACTCCTTCGTTGAGCTTGAATAGTGGACTGAAGATCCCAATTTGTTGAGATAATCCAAGGAGAAGTAAGAATTAATCCGGTGTTTTGAAGATATTTTAAATTTTGGGGTTTCATGGTAATTAGCTCTAGCTCTGAGTCGTAATTAGGCTGAAAAGGCGCAATGGCATTTTTGTCATAACTGTGCTCAAAGGAAATAGATGCCTTCTTGTATTTGAAATCCAATTTATAATTATCTAAAAGCGAAGGCAATAATGTGGCATTTCCCTCAAACTGTGTGTTCTGATTGATCAACAATACGACCGGTACAAGATTACTTAAGGTAGGCCGATTGATTCTTCTGGAATATCCCATTGTAACAGCTACTTTTTCATTTAATTTTCTGTCGATCAATAGATTGGGGAAAATATTAATATAGTTTCTGTAAATATGCCACTCTCCTTCTATTGGTGTGATATCCGTCAGGGTATGTTCGTACCGCAGACCTGCGTTTATCTGCATGTGATCTCCTAGTCTCCAGTCTCCGCTGACATAGGCTGCGGAAACATTTTCTTCCATTCTGGCGGAATTTGGAATAAATAAGTCAAGCTGCCCAATGCTATCACTATTAGAATGCAATATGTTTTCGAAATTCATCCAGGTCTTTTTCAAACCAGCTCTAATGTTCAGATGAGCAGCAGGTTGAAACTGATAGTCCAGAGCCGTGATATGAAAGTTCATGGGGGCATAACTTTCTAAATCAAACTGTATTGATTCAATATTTTGTGAAAAATAAATGGTGTTGTCATAGGTCGAAAAATTGTCCAAGTGGAGATTTCCCCAGTCATAATCCATTCTAAATTTGTGTTTGGGATGTACCTGATGGGAGTAATGGAGGTGGGCTCCTCTGTTATTAATATTTCTTGATTCACGGTACCAAATGTCGGTCCTAACCAATGAATCCCCAGCTTGAAAGTTTGTTTCTCCTCCGCCTTGCATTTTTCTGTTTGTACTGTTCAAATTAAAATAAGCACCTATTTCAGAATTTGCATGAAAGGTTTTTTGGAAACCTGCCCTAAATTGGTGAGATCTGTCAAGAAATTTACGATATGTATCGGCATGAAAATTCTTGGCGATTGCGGTCGGCGGCAAAGAGCGAAAGCCATTTATCCATAAAGCCACGTTTCGCTCTTGTAAATACGAGTAATCCGCAAAAAACGAAAAGGAATTTCCTCTATGGCTAAGACTGAAATTTGTTCCCAACACTTCTCCTCTTTTCATTCCTGCACTCAATCCAAAAAGGCCATTGGTTCCCAATTCAGTATTTTCTTTCATTACTATATGTATTACCCCTCCACCGCCTTCGGCGTCAAGATTGGATGGAGGCTGGGATATCAGCTCTATTTTCTCCACATTGGCAGCGCTCATCCCCTCCAGCATCTGCATGACTGATTCCATGGGAATTCTGGTCAGGGTATTGTTGATCATCACCATTACCCCCTCCCGGCCGTTAAGCCTTATACTGTATTGTTGCTGATTGACCAACACACCTGGCGATCTGGAAAGCACCTCCAAAACGGAACTACCCGCCGCTGTAATGCTTTCCTGTACATTCACCACCATCCGGTCTATTTGCTTTTCATAAAGGGGCTTCTGGGCCGTGACGATTACTTCTTCCAACTCCTCTTCAAGTTCATGTAGTAAGAAGGGAGGTAATACTAGTTGCTCTTCAACTGACACATTAATCCTATCCAGAAACTTGTGAAATCCAACTGTGGTTATCGATAGTAGGTATTCATTGGGTGTAACCTGGTCAAAATAAAAACTCCCATCTGATTCAGACACTACACCTTTTACCAATGAGGAATCCTTTTCTGATAGTAACAGGACATTGGCAAATGGTAGTGGCTCTCCATCCAGGTTCGTTACATTTCCACTAATTTGGCTTTGTGCGCACAGGAGAGTTGACAGGTTAAGAAAGGAGAATAGTAAGACGAAATTTTTCATATCCGAACTGTTTTCAGGGTCCTATATTTCTTTCAATATGATCGTCAGTAATTATAGGGAAGTTAAAGACATTGATCAGGCAGGTGTTAGTTCATATGTTCCAAATTGTAGGAGAGTTGTTGCAATTACTTGAAATGCTGAATAGCTCCAGAACCAATATTAAAAAAGGACAATGCTGATGGGGGT
>DATHWC010000098.1:0-1629 GCA_035460985.1 Lunatimonas sp. | reverse complement strand
GGAATATCTCTTGTACCCCAAATAAAGGATGTGAATGCTCCACGAGAACGCCCAGCCATTACCACCCATAACCCAGGCAACAACAGTGTGCGTTCGGAGCATTGGCGGTATATCCGTTATGCAAATGGTGCTGAGGAACTCTATGACCACCGTACTGACCCCCATGAGCATCATAATTTGGCAGGTGATCCTTCTATGAAAGCAGTGATTGCTGACCATGCCAAATGGATTCGTGCATCCGATGCCCCACATGCTCCCGGAAGCCAACACAGGGTATTGGAACAGGTAGACGGGGAATGGATTTGGGAAGGGACGCCAATTAAGTGGGAAGAGTTGATACGTTGAGTTTTTATTGAGCTTGCAATTTTTTTCGGAAGTAAGTTAGCGGGTGAAATTTAGTTTTAAATCTCAACTAGTGAGTATAAACCTTTTTCTGGACTATTAGAAACCAGTTGACCAAAGGAAATTTGTATACACCTGTCGATTTGGCCATCTGCCGGAATATAATAATGTTAAAAAGTGTGTCAAAAAGGTTAGTAGTTTTGATAAAATTTTATAAAAGTTAATTTTGGTTAAAAATAATGTATTATTTGCTCTGACTTAAGTAAAAATTTTTTTAAGTTAGTTTTTCGTGTTAGCTTTGTACTATCAAATAAAGCGAAAGGCTTTGGATATTGTAATAAAAAACCGACTCAGTCGGAAAAAGGTCAGAGGCAAATTAGTTTCTGTGAAGGTTCGAGTCCTTCTGTTACAACTTGGTTATTTTGGGTTTATTGTTAATTGACTAAGCTATGAAATTTTATTTCATAGCTTTTTCTGTTTTTAGGGGTTACGGATTATTCCTCGTTGCCGTTCCAGATATCGTGGGTAGTGATCCAAGAGCCGTCTGATTGCCGTTCGAGGATATTCAGGTATTTGGAGGTGGCATAGCTTTTTGGGTCACCATTTTTTGGGGTTAAGGTAACTTTCGCAAAGCCCCTGCCATAAGCCAGGTCTCCGTCTACGACCACATCCTCATAACCGGATTCCAGCACCGTTTCAAACTCGTCAAAGATAGATTGGTAATAGGCTTCAACTGCCTCTTTGCCCCGTTGACTGACTTTGCCGGGAGCCATAAGAAAGGCGTCGTCCGCAAAGTACCTGGCGATTTCCGCGGCATTTCCTTCATTAAACGCATCTGCCCTAGCTTTACTCATGGCGGTGATGGTAGCGATATCTTCGTTCATGTCGGTTTGGTTTTCTCCACTGCAGCCGACTATTAGAAACGCAATCAGGCTAGGGAATAGGAGGTTGGATAAAGTATTCATTGGATAGCTCTTTTATCGGCGAAATTAGGGTTTCTTGGTGGGGAATGCAATTAGTTATGAATGATGAGTTATGAATTAAAAATTACGAATTAAGAATTACGGATTGGGTTATTGAGTTGTTGGATACTAGCCCTGAAGGGGCAAAATATCATAGCCTGGGGTGTAGCGAAGCGGAGGCCCAGGTTAAGAACGAGCATTTTAAAATCCTTTGGGGATTAATAAATTTGACAGTATTTTTGATTTACTTTTTTGTAAATTTTTATATCTATAGAGCTGATTTTTACATACACTTGCTCATTGTGAGTTTAGTACACGTGGTTTT
>DATHWC010000097.1:0-2889 GCA_035460985.1 Lunatimonas sp. | reverse complement strand
GTTTCTATTTGGGTTCAAGTGCATCAACGTTTTTCAAAAGTTTTTTCGTTGAATGCATAGATAGGTTAATAACTAAAAATCAGGACCGAGTCCGCTAAACAGGAAGGGGTTTTCCGGAAAAATGAATTTAACTTAGGTTGGATTAAATCCTTACCGCAAAAAATAGATACTTCTTCTACATTCCTTCTTATTTCCTATTTATAATGAGAACCCGTTGTCGACTACAAAATATCTTTCAGTTTCGAAGCGGCCCTACTCTTCCATTGACATTCATTTTTTTGAACAACCACAAATAGCCAGTCCAGAGGGGTCGATAAATGGGCTTACTTAAAAATTTCTTCAATTATAGAAATCGCCTCTGTGGAAAAGTGGTGAGTTTCAATCTCGCGTATATACGAAATACCTGTCACATTACTGGTGAATACCTGATCCGCTTCCAATAAGTCCGCCTTGGTTAAGGAACCTTCTTGGAAGGGGATTTTTTTATGGGTGAGTGTTTGAATGATTTGGGCCCTTCCTACGCCACTGATGGCATGGTGACGAAGTGAAGGTGTGAAGAATGTACCGGATTTGGTCCAAAACAAATTCGACGCACCCGCCTCACTCAAAAATCCCTGCCCGTCAGTTAAAATTACTTCCTCCATATTTTTTTCTTTTCTTTCCAGATTTGCCATTACATAAGGCAGGCAGTTGAGCGTTTTGCAATGACTCCAGGGAGAGGGGTACAGGTGGATCGATTCGCTGAGATAGGCGTTTTTTTTAATTTTTGGAGGGACAGAAAAGGGCTGTATCATTAGATGTTCTGAGCAGTGGTTTTCTTCAGGCGTATATCTACCTTGACCGGATCGGAAAATATTCCACCGTATTCTCCAACTCCTTAATCTGTCAACCTTCTCACCTATCAGTTTTTCGATTTCAGCGACATCACTTATTCCCATTGCATCCAATTTGATTGCCTTCACCCCTTCGTTTACCCGGTTTTGGTGAGCAGGTGCAAATCGGATTTTCCCATCGACGTATATCATGGTTTCAAAGATCCCGTCGCCAAACAGCGCTGCTCGAGTTGGTGTCTCATCGGTATTCCAGCTGGAAACGTATGAAGTCCGAAGTAGATTTAGTGTTTCGTTTCCGTTCATGTGATTGTTCATTTTCGGACAAAAAGAAATTCTGATCTGTTAATGTGAAATTAAAATTAGTTAAAAAAATGGGGAAAGCTCGTTCAAATCGTGTGTTATTGCTTATTTTGTGCTTCTTAAAAAGAAATTGTCTTTCTAGCATAAATGTTGTCAAGTTTAGGGAAAATTCCTTCATCCTACCCATTTTAAATCCCAACCGTTATATATGATGAAATACTTTTTACTCTTTTTCATAGTCATGTTGTCCCGTCAATATGACAGCCTTGCACAAGGATATGACGTCGGAAAGCTTTCACTGGAGGAAAGTGTAGCCATCGGGTTGGAAAATAATCTTACGTTGAGGAGGAGTCAATTGGAATTCGCAAATTTAGACACTGGATTGATGGAGGCCTATGGGCAGCGAATACCCACATTTTCTACCGGCATTTCTTCAGGGTTCAGGTGGGGTAGATCTATAAACCCCGTCACCAACTTATTTGAAACGAGACGTATAGGGAACGTAAATGTGAGTGCGAGTGCAAACCTTCCCATCTATGCTGGAGGTCAGATCCGGAATCAGATTCAACAGACAAAAGTGAATGTCGAGATTGGCCGGTTAACTGTTGAAGAAACGGAAAATAACATTTCACTAAATATTATAAATCTTTTTGTAAATATTGCCTTTGCCAAGGAACAGCTCAATATTGCGGAAAACCAATTATCTACAGTAAGGGAACAGTTAAATAGGACACAGCGTTTGGTCACCGCCGGTTCCCTTCCGCGGGCGGAATTGTTGGATTTGGAAGCACAGCTTGCGACTACGGAACTGGAAGTTATCAATGCTTCGAATAACCACCGGATTGCAAGGTTGAATTTGTCCCAACAGTTGCTTTTGCCGTTTACGGATGATTTTGATATTCTGGTACCGGATGTGTCAGTTGAGGGGGTAGACTTGGACGGTTCGGGTGTGGAGAACATTTATAATACAGCGGCTTCTTATTTGCCTCAAATCAAAGCGGCTGAATTGGGAATAGCGAGTGCGGAATATGGGATCAGAGTGGCAAAAGGGGCCTTTCTTCCAAGCTTGGGGGTAAATGCGAATGTGTTCTCCAATTACGTCGATCAGTCCGCTTTTGGCACCGCAGACCCATTGCTCAGGCAGTTTGAAAACAATCTGTCCCAAGCAGTGAACATGTCTTTGAACATTCCCATATTTTCCCAGTTCCGGAATCGTGCCAATCTTCAGCGTGCCCGGGTTCAGGTGCGGCTAAGTGAAATACAGGAGGTAGAGGTGAAAAACCAATTAAGGCAGGATATTGAAACGGCCTATACAACAGCCTTTGCGGCTAAACAATCCTATGAAAGCAACCTCAGAAGGGTAGCTTCACTGGAAGAAGCTTTTCGAATGGCAACACAGCGATTTGAGGTAGGCGCCATCAATGCTGTCGATTTTCAAGTGGCTCAGAACAACTTGTTCAATGGACAGGCTGACTTAATTACATCAAAGTATGAGTATGTTTTTAGAGTGAAAGTACTCGATTTTTACATGGGCAACCCCCTTACCTTATAATATCAATTCAATAAAAATGGCTAAGAAGAAATCAAATAAACTCCTTTTTATTCTGCTAGGCGTGATCGTCGTTTTAATCGTAGGGATCCTAGTGGGTAAATCCCAAGGATGGATCGGTGGTCCCAAGGAAACAGAAGTGGAGACTGCTAAAGTCGGATACCGGAATATTGTAGAAAAAGTAAGCGCTTCCGGTGTGGTCCAACC
>DATHWC010000096.1:0-15110 GCA_035460985.1 Lunatimonas sp. | reverse complement strand
GTTGCGGGAACCCAAGAGTGGGTCTCTTTTACCTCCGCAATCACACCTCCCCTATGGTATTCTACCGTTTCCCTGATTCCGTCTGTACTGTGACCCACGTTTCCCATTTGGGTTGCCAATCCTGTTTCCTGGGTCAGCTTCTTGATCATTCTTGCCTCCCATATATTATGTGTCAGTGGTTTTTCGCAGTACACATGCTTGCCTGCTTTCATGGCCATATAGGTGATGTAGGCATGGGTATTGTCTGGTGTAGAGCAGCAAATAGCATCTAATCCGGACTCCTTTTCCAGCATCCGCCGAAAATCCAAATATTCAGCTACTTTGAAGTTTTCCGTTTGATCTTGATAATGTTCCTCAATTAACCGCTTTACCGGGCCTCTACCGGCTATTGACCTATAATAAAAATTGGCCAGATCCCAATAATTCCCCGGATCAGCAATGGCCGTCAATTGGACATCATCCAGTTTCATCAGATCCACGGCATTCTGCCTCCCCTTTCCTCCAGCACCGATGATCCCTATATTTACTTTGTCACTGGGAGCGACATAACCCTGGCCTCCCAAAACAAACCTAGGCACTATAAAAAAACCAGCGGCAGTCACTGCAGACTGTTTGATAAATTTCCTTCTATTGGAGACACTCAAATTCTTTTCAGTTGGCATGGTGTAATTGTTCATTTTGAAATTAAACTTATCCATTCATGGCGAAAAAATAAGCGGATTTTACATATGCGGTTATTGAAAGGTATGCTTTTCAAATCCGGTATATTCTTTCCGCATTTTCATGATATATTTTTTCCTTCTCAGCTACGGTCAAATCAACGGTTAACTCAAGAAATGCTGACATCCATTGCTTAAAGGTACCTGCTCGTGTTACCACTGGCCAATCCCCTCCAAAAACCATCTTATCCGGTGAAAACACTTCCAATATGTGATCCGCATAGGGCTTCAAGTCACTAATTTCCCAATGGGCGGGGTCTGTCTTGGTGATCATCCCAGAAATCTTACAGGTCACATGGTCCAACTCAGCAAATAAGGTCATACCTTTTTTCCAAGACTCCCATTCACCGTCTTTTATAGAGGGGTTGCATATATGGTTTAGGATAAATTGAATATTGGGAAATTTCCGGACAAACACCAACGCATCCTCCATCTGTGGCGGTGAGATATTCAGGTCATAGTTCAACCCAAACCGGTCCATTAGTGCCACTCCTTCCAAAAATGACCTATCCTTCATTAATTCCGCATTCACACCCCTACGGATAGATCTGACAATCTTCCTTTCCAACAGCTGCTCCAAATCCGCCTGGCCTTTATTGCCTTTTTCCAACGGAAAATACGCGACCATACCCATAATCCTTGGGTCAATTTTAGCCTGCTGTACCACCCAATCAATTTCTACAAGGTACTGTTCCGGTATACGTCCACATTCTACAAATACCATTTTAGAAATCGGTAATCCATCTGTTGCCTCTTTATAGTCCGATGGTAGAAAATTTCTATCCAAGGGAGGGCTCAGCCAAGGATATTCCATCAACCCCCTGTCCCATAAATGCAGGTGGGTATCTACTATGGGAATGAAGGAATCATTTTTCCCAACAGCTCCCACCAGTGATCTGGGAAAGGCAGAGACAGCCAATCCTCCTACTAGGCATGTTTTTATAAAACTACGTTTGTCCATAGATTTAAAAATACCCGACTCATTACAGAGCCGGGTACTTCGTTTGGTTAACTTATTGGGGAATCAAAGGTGTGGTAAGTTTGCTTATTGATTCGTTGATTTCAGCTTGGGTGAGTTCATGTTGTTTGATTTTTCCGGAGAAATAATCGTCGTAGGCTTTCATGTCAAAGTTGCCGTGTCCACAAAGGTTAAACAGGATGGTTTTGCTAGTCCCTTCTTCCTTGCATTTTTTGGCTTCCGCAATTGCAGTGGCGATTCCATGATTTGCTTCCGGAGCGGGGATGATTCCCTCCGTCCTGGCGAACAATACGCCAGCTTCAAATATTTCAATGTTATCGTGTGACCGCGCCTCAATCAGGTTATCCTTCAGCAACTGACTGACAATAACTCCTGCCCCGTGATACCTAAGTCCTCCGGCATGAATGGGCGCAGGGATAAAATCATGACCTAGGGTGTACATGGGGAGCAAGGGCGTCATGCCCGCAGTATCTCCAAAATCATACCTAAATACTCCACGTGTGAGCTTAGGACAGGAGGCTGGCTCACTGGCTATACAGCGAATCCTTTTCCCCTCATCCATATTCAACCGAAGAAATGGAAACGACAATCCCGCAAAATTGGAGCCTCCTCCAAACGGCGCTATAACAATGTCAGGCATATCCCCTGCTTTTTCCATCTGTTTGATCGCTTCCAACCCGATTATGGTTTGGTGAAGCTTCACGTGGTTCAGCACCGAACCGAGTGCATATTTGGTGTCATCACGCGTTGCTGCCATTTCTATGGCCTCTGAAATAGCAATTCCAAGAGATCCAGGAGAATTGGGGTCCATGGCCAGAATATTTCTTCCTGCCTGAGTACGGTCGGAAGGTGATGCATACACATTGGCTCCCCAAGTGTTCATCATCATTTTCCGGTACGGCTTATCGTTGTAGGACAATCTCACCATATATACATCACACTCGATACCGAAATGCTGACAGGCAAAACTTAACGCAGACCCCCATTGCCCAGCCCCCGTTTCAGTGGTAATTCGCTTGACCCCTTCCTGTTTATTATAATAGGCTTGAGGGATTGCTGTATTCGGTTTATGGGATCCGGAAGGACTGACCCCCTCGTATTTATAATAGATTTTGGCAGGTGTATCTAATGCCTTTTCCAATCCATAAGCCCTGTAAAGTGGTGTAGGCCTCCAAATGCTGTACATATTTCGTACCTCATCTGGAATCGTTACCCATTTGTCTGTAGTTACCTCCTGTTTGATCAATGCCTCGGGAAAAAGTGGAGCTAAGGCATCCGGGCCTATGGGTTCCAGCGTACCAGGATGTAATGGAGGCAAAGGTTTATTTGGCATGTCAGCAATGACATTGTACCAGCTTTCCGGTATTTCACTTTCCTCCAGGTTGAATTTTCTGATTTTCATGAACTGATTTGATTTTTAAGGATTATTGCTATTTGACAAATTGTTAAATTTTTTTGCAACTTTTGAGGAGTTTAGCAAATACGATTCCACCCCCTGATTGTTTATTCCTACCATCAAAATATCCAAATGGGCCATTTTGATTGGCAACATCGACTTGACATCTCCCAAAAACCTCAAACCGGATTCCTTCTGTGGCACATATCTGAATTCCCCCTTACCATCCCCGGCATAGACCTGTCCAAAATTGGCATCAATCAACCCCAATCTCAGCCTTGTGGCATTTTGGTTTCCCGCAAGGATAAAATCCAAATTACCGTCCTTGGTATAATCCAAGACCGTAATGGCATAAATAGGAGCAAACTGCGCCTCCATGGGCAGTTCCTGAGGAACTAATTTGCCGTCTTTATTTTCTAAGTAAACAGTATTTAATGTGGTAACCTGTAACTGTTGGGCGTTTTGAAGCTGTTGTTTTGTGAACAAATCCGTTAGTTTGGCATTTGCAAAAGATTCGTACGTAGTGAATTTACTCCTCATGCCATACATTTGATCCAAGAGTTCGTCTCTGCTCATAAATGGATACGATTCTCCTTGGATATAAAGATTCATAATGGGGTCTACCGAACCATTTTTGTCAAAATCATCATATACTAATGTAAGTGGCTCGGCATCACTTGCTTTGAGCTGTGTATTCAAACCGAAATTTCCCACTATAAAATCCAAATCCCCGTCCATGTCAAAATCACCCACTGCCAATTTGGACCACAGGCCATAAAGTGGCTTTTCAAAAAACTCCTCCGTAGCTTTCCGCAGGCCCTTTCCCCCTTCATTGATAAAAACTTCTATCGGCATAAACTCACCTACAACCACCAAATCTAAAAATCCGTCTGCGTTCAGGTCCACCCATTGTGCGTCCGTTACCATGCCTAGATTTTCCAAATCAGAACTAAAAAAAGAGGTCATATCTGTGAATTTCCCTGTACCGTCATTAATAAGGATGTAGCTATTGGGGGGCTCTGGAAATTCGCCTGGAATCACCCGTCCACCAACAAACAAATCCATAAACCCATCCCTGTTTATGTCTACAGGCCTCACGCAACTACCGCTAGTTGTCATCGGCGGCAAGTTATTTGTTGCTTTTTTGAAGTTGCCCCCACCCTGATTTAAATACAACCTGTCCTGCAGTCTTTCGTCGTCCTTTTCATAGTCATGATAACCGCCGCTTACTATATACAAGTCCTGCCAGCCGTTACCGGTTGCGTCAAAAAAAACGGCATCAGCGTCTGTAAAATCACTGTCAGCAGAAAGGTCCAATCCCTGTGCCTTAAAAAACTGTCCGGTGGAAGCCTGAAAAAACAATTCTCCCGGTTTGCCTTGAGTGCCTCCTACAAAGAGTGCAGGAACGCCACTTTTGTTTACATCTCCACTTGCCAACACAGGTCCAGTAGGGGAATACATATAGTTCAGCAGCGGTTGCCGCTTGAAATCATTGTATCCTGTTTCCTCGTGCTCGTATTGCACGGGAGGTACGATTTGTGTAAACAATGGCTCGAGCTCCGGACCCACAAAAAATGGGCTGTCCGTATGCTGGGCATGAGACTCCTTCAAAGCCAATTGGCTATTGGCCTTGACTTCATAAATCGTCTGCTGCTTCCC
This sequence comes from Lunatimonas sp., assembly GCA_035460985.1. GTDB lineage: Bacteria > Bacteroidota > Bacteroidia > Cytophagales > Cyclobacteriaceae > Lunatibacter. Next base: position 10,357 of record DATHWC010000096.1, on the reverse strand, counting down.
GGAAGGCCACCATATCGTCAATGAATCCACCATACTCACCTCTCCCAATCCCACATGAAGCCTTTGACTAACAGAGGACTGAAATCCCCTTGTCGGCTGCTGTTCCAAAAATTGAATCCCTGAGGAAGTGTAGCATATGACTTTGGCTCCTATACCAAACCTGTTCTTTCCTTCTCCTTCCAACTGAATCTGAAGGAATTTTGTAACACCGCGAATCTCATTCAAGGTGTTTTTGTAAATTCCGGCCGCTGCATTGAGGTGGTTAACGATGAGGTCAAGTGTACCGTCGTTATCCAGATCCGCAAAAGCAGCCCCATTGGAAAATCCGGCTGTCCCCATCCCCCATTCCTTGCTTTTATCGGAAAATGTAAGGTCTCCGTTGTTCTGATATAGGTAATTGTGGGTCGGCGTAGAAATCATACTGGTCACCAGGTGAAGCGTATCGGCAACTTCTTTGGCGCGTGCTTTTTCGAAATAATAATCCCCTTTATATTTTAGAAAATCACGGTTGGTGTAATCACGGAAGTAACCGTTGGTGACGAATAAATCCTTCCAACCATCATTGTCCAGATCGGCAAATAACGCTGCCCAACTCCAATCGGAATTGGATATGCCAGCCAGTTGGCCGGTTTCGGCAAAAAGTCCATTACCCTGATTGAGATGAAGCATGTTTCTCATCTGCTGATGGTAGAAATCCTTCATGACCATAAGGGCATATTGTTCATAATTCTCCGGTCCATAGAGCAGTTTCTGCCGCTTATTATCCTCCGGCAACATGTCTAACGTAAATATGTCGGGAAGACCGTCGTTGTTGATATCGCTGATATCGGACCCCATCGAAAAATAGGATATATGCAACAGATGGTCTGCCAAACTTTCCGTAAATGTTCCGTCACCGTTATTGATATAAAGGTAATCCGGCTCAATATAGTCGTTTGAAATATAAAGATCTGGAAAGCCATTTCCATTTATATCCGAAACCGCAACCCCCAAGCCAAACCCCATGGAACTTCCTTTGATACCTGCCTCTTGACTCACATCTACAAAGATTCCATTATCATTTCTGTACAGTTTGTCTCCTGCATTCTTGTTTCGATCGGTGCGTTTGGCATCGAAATCCATTTCATTGATAACAGCCGTATTATGGTTTACCAAATACATGTCCAAGTCCCCATCCCTGTCAAAGTCGAAAAATAAAGCCTGAATACTATTTGACGGGTCATCTAACCCAAAAGCCGCTGCCTCATCAATAAAGGTTTCATCGCCTTGGTTGATAAAAAGCTGGTTTTTTCTTTCTGCGGGATCTCCCTTTCCCGAGTAACACACATAAATATCCAAGAGTCCGTCTCCATTAACATCAACCATCGTTACACCCGTGGTCCATGTATTTTTCCCTGAAACGCCAGCCTCTTTCGTAATATCTTTAAACTTAAAATCTCCCTGATTCAAATAAAGCTTATTCGAAACCATATTACCCGTGAAATAAATATCATCCAACCCATCATTATTGATGTCACCCACGGCGACTCCCCCTCCATTGTAAAAATACTCGTAGCGCAGGATGTTATTGATATTGTCTTCTTTGAGTGCATTTTGAAATCGTACGCCGGACTTTCTGGGGGCCTGGGATTCAAACAACTCCTGGGCAGTCCCGCTACCGAAACAAATAATAACCAAAAGGAATGCGATAACACATTTCATACTCACACATTTTAATATATGATAAATCTCAAAAAGATTTATTTCCTGTATACCCTACTAGACAACAACGATCGTTGACTAAGAAATTCTAGAAAAATTTCATTTTACACTTGAATCTATTCTAGACACGAAATGGGGTATCGTTTAAGGTAAAACTAAGGAATTGTACCTATATCACAACAAAAAAATACTACTAATTTAAAAGAATGTCTGTAAGAAAAATTCGATATTTACCTACGCATCCGATTTTCATTCATGTACTAAATGCCAGTTAGTTTAATTTTCAGAAATCTCAGTTTGGTTTATCTTCAAGATTCTCTCCGTCATCTATGAGATATAATAATGTTGCCATTTTAAATTCTGTACTATTTACGCTATCCATCTTTATATTAGTAACGTTGGCGGTTAGTTGTAAGCAAAAAACGAAAAGTGAATTGGTTTGGGAAGCGAATTTTCCCATCATTGGTTCCCAATCTTCCCCAAGAGCAGTTGATCTGAACGGGGATGGAATTCTGGATTTTGTAATGGGTGCGGGTAAAAATGAATTTCAGGAATCCGACCAGGGAGTATTAGCTATTAACGGTCTGGATGGTTCACTGATCTGGTCCCATGAAGCTGCGGACCAAATGTATGGATCGGCGACATTTCACGACGTAACCGGAGATGGCGTCCCAGATGTATTTATTGGCGGGAGATCGCCCCAATTCCGGGCCATTGACGGGAAAACGGGGAAACTGCTTTGGAAATTTGATTACCAGTACCAAGACCATCCCATTTTGCAATATGCGCGGTTTAATTTCAATCACAGTGTACTTCTTCCAGATCAAAACGGCAACGGATATCCCGAACTGCTGCTTGCCAATGGGGGAAATTATGAAGCGCTTCCCTATATGAAGGAAAACCGCTTTCCTGCGGTGATGATGGTATTGGATTCTAAAACAGGTGAAATATTAGCGCATGATACGGTTCCTGACGGCAAAGAAACGTATATGACACCTTTGGCGTTGATCCAGGCCGGAAAAGATAACATCCAAATCATTTTCGGAACTGGCGGAGAAACGGTTAGCGGGGCACTGTACATTGCGGAGTTGAACGGTTTGATGAATAACGATCTTTCCCAGTCAATAAAAATTGCAGAGGAATCGGGACATGGGTTTATTGCATCCCCAGCAATAGCGGATATCAATCAGGATGGATATTTGGATATTGTTGCAATCTCCCACGCAAGCGGTATCTTTGCGATAGACGGCAAAACTTTGAAACCAATTTGGAACCAACGCGTTCCGGGAACCGAATGCAGCAACAGTTTTGCAGTAGGACAATTTACCGAGGACGATATACCAGACTTTTTTACCTTTGTCAGCAAAGGGGTATGGCCGGAGAATACCGGATCCATTCAGGTCATGATCGATGGTAAAACCGGCGAAATCAGGTATACCAACAACTTAGGATGTACCGGTTTTTCATCTCCCATCGCCTATGATTTGAATCATGACGGCCGGGATGAGGTAATTATCAGTATCAACGAATTTGACTGTACCCGATATATCGGAGACCAATCCGCTTTTGAGATTGAGAACAAGCTGTTGGCAATTGATTTTAAATCAGGGGAGCACTATACCATTGATCAAACGAAGGGTATGAAAAACATATTCAGTACACCCTGGATTGGAGACATTGACGGTGATGGGTTTTTGGATCTGGTTCATTGTCAATATTTCAACCATTCGGACCTGTTGTCATTTTTGGGGATGCGGGTGAAGAGGATTGATTTGCCAATAAAGATGAAGCTAAAACCGATTTGGAGTTCCCATATGGGTTCAGAAGGGGATGGAACTTATCACATCAAATAAAGAGGCCCGGAATAAATCCGAGCCTTTCTTAAATGTAACAGTCAAATTAGAGTAATCGATTATCAATTTCCTCCATCCCACCAAACTCTGGTGGTAAATAAATCGGGCAGAGTAGCACCGTCTTGGAAATTAGCATTCGCCGCAACTTCATATGCGGGATAACGAAGCTTTCTCATAATTACACCGTTAGTGACACCTGCAGGATGATTGGTCGGTGTGAGTGCCGGGTAACCAGTTCTCCTCCAGTCAGACCACGCTTCCCACCAGTTAAAAAACTTGCTTACCCATAGCTGCTCTCCTATCATTTGTAATGCGGGTTTTGCCTGACCATATGGATGTCGCTGAAGGTATGCGGTTACCTGTTCGTCTGTCACGACCAGTGATTCATCGAACGGTGTATACATTTGCATGGCTGCTTTAACACCCATTTCATAATGTCCTCTAGCTGTACCGGGGATTCCGGAACCAATACCTCTTTCTAATGCTTCAGCCATCAGCAAATGTGATTCAGCCGTGTGCATAAGCATATAGGGGTCCTCCCTTTGCAGCATCAGAAAATTTATCCTTGAATAAGTAGCCGGCTGATCGACAGTGCGCCCCTCCAAGGCATCCAACCCTACTGCGTCAAAACCATTTGGCATTCCCTTTTGCTCCATCGGATTTGTGTTTGTAGGAGTCCAAGAATTAGCCGTCCATTGGGCGATTCCACCACTCAGAATCATCAGGCGTGGATCAACTTCGGCGGCGGTTGTCGCATTTCCTTTTAACCAGTCTACAAGTGTTTTACTTAAGTAACTGGGCTGTCCACCATCACCGGGATAGAAAGCCCTGGAAATTCCGTTTTGATTGATCCAAACACTTGGGCCCTCAGACATTGGTACCCAAGCATTGTCATCATTCGTGAGCATTACACCTCCGGCTACAGCCTTAGATACATATTCAGAGGCTAATTGAGGTGCTACATTTGATGCCCGCATGGCCAATCGGAGCATAAGAGAATACCCAAATCGCTTCCATTTTGCAATATCTCCGTCAAAGATTATATCCGCGTTGGAAAAGCCTTCGTTTGGATTGGCTGCATTCATAGCGGCCGTCGCCTCCTCCAGCTCCTTTAACAATGCCGGGTAGATGTCAGACTGTTTGTCGTAGGTTGGAAAGAAAACACCATCCATTCCTTTAAGTGCTTCGAAATAAGGTATATTTCCATAAAAATCAGTTAATCGATGGAAGTTCAGCACCCTTAGTATGCGGGCGGCATTCCTCATGTTTACCTTATTTCCTTCATCGTATCCTCCTGGCCCGGTTTGACGCAACACCTCGGAAATATTCTTCAAGGCGTCACCATAGAAGAATTCAAATGGAGCGTTACTTGATTCAAAGTTTTCAGTATACTTATCCCCAGGGGCAATTCCGCCTCCTGCATTTGCTAGATGCTGAATAAGATAAGCTCCCATTCCTATGTTGGTACGCCAGTCAATATAACGGTTATCACCCGCAGAACCTCCTGAGGCTGATCCCAATTCTGCAGCAGTAAATATAAAATTCAGGTCAATTTGGGTTACCGCTTGTGGGTTTATATTCAAGTCATGAAGATTTTCCGTATCGCAACCCACCATTGGTATGGTTGCGGCAAGCAGTAGCAATAATGCTTTATTTATCAGTTTCATAATGCTTCTTTTTTATATTTAAAAGGTAGCTCTTAGGTTAAATCCGTAGGTTCTAGTCTGGGGCATCCCAAAGTAATCCAATCCTTGGCCATTTCCTGAAGAATATGCCGACTCGGGATCTACGTTATCGATATTTTTCCATAAAATAGACAGGTTTCTTCCGACAAAGGACAACCCAAGACTGTTAAATGGCGTCTTTTCAATGATCCTTCGGGGAAAGTTATAACCAACCGTTACCTGCCTTAACTTGGCAAACGAACCATCATACATGAAATAATCCTGCACTCTATCGCCCATTCTACCCCAATAATTGACTGCTTCACCTGGAGATAATGTTTTGGTAAAATCTTCATAGACGGGATTTCCGCTTCCATCTGTTCCTGCTTGTATCACTCCAGTAACGGTAAGTGGCTCCTCCCCCGCACGTCCCTGAAGAGTTTGCTTATGCAGACCCCACTGGGTCAGTCGTACATTCGTTCCTGAATAGATATCTCCTCCAACTCTAAAATCCACCAAAGCCGAAATATTGAAACCTTTAAATGTGATACTATTATTGATACCACCAGTAAAATCCGCTATTCCGTTTCCAATGACTTCCATCTCATCGGATTGTACAGGAGCTCCATTAGGTTCGAAAATGGGTTGTCCATCAGGAGATCTCTTTTGAACCCATCCCGCCATCACACCAAACGGCTGATCAACCCGGTGCTGAACAAATACCGTTCGGGTTCGGGGTTCTTCTACGTTCAGTATTTCTGTGCCTTCGATCAAAGAGAGGACCCGGTTTCTATTTCGGGCAATGTTGAAGGATACATCCCATGTTAAATTAGAGTTTTGAATCGGCGTACCTGTGAGCAGCACCTCAATTCCCCGGTTACGCATTTCTCCCAAATTGACCAAAGTAGACCCAAAACCGGATGTTCTTGAAATCTGGGCATTTAACTGGTCCTCTGTACTAAGCTGAGCATAATAGGTGAAGTCCAAACCTATTCTATTCTGTAGAAACCTCACATCCAATCCAACTTCGGTCTCTGTAGAAATAAGCGGTATAAGAAAAGGGTTTGGAATTGTACCGGCATTTCCCCCTGCTGTTGCGAAGGATGCCATAGGCACATTTTGGCCGGCAAAATTTACCGCAGGAGCTCCTAATAGGGAATATACATTAAGAGTTTGATAAGGCCCTACTGTGGAGTTACCTACCCTTGCCCAAGAGGATCTCACCTTACCGAAGCTCAACCAGCGGGGTAAGGTAGACACTGCGTCGGAAAATACAAAAGAGCCTCCAATTGAAGGGTATAATACATTGTTTGATGCCGGGTTCAATGTAGAAAACCAGTCTTGGCGGGCTGTTGCAGTGATAAACAGGAAGTTATTGTAACTAAACTCCGCAGAACCGAATACTGAGTTAATTCCCCACTCAGAAAATCCATATCCATAGTTTCTTACAACCGAGTTATTGATGGCATGAAAGAACGGTACATTAAATCGCTGACCATTTGCCGAGATTGTTTCATCTTTTCTCCTCATCCAGTTTGAACCCACAAATGCGTTTACACCAAATTTCCCAAACTGTCTGTTATAGGCCAGCATGCCTTCCATATTTATTTCGCTAACAGTTCGGTTTCCTTCTGAAATGTTACCACCTCTGTCGTAACCAGTGCCCTGAGGCGTAAGACTGGAAAATCTCCTAACGAACCAATCGAGTCCCACACGCCCCGAAATATAAAGATGGTCGGTTATGTCGTATCTTAAAGAGCCCGAAGTTATGATCCTATCACGTATATCGTTTACCGACAATTGGTGGGTAGCAAAATATGGATTTTGACCCCATGGATTGTTTGTCATAAGGTATTCTTCCTGCTCGGCAAAACCCCAGGTGTTTAATAAGTCTGGACTAGTTCCCGCAGGAATAGTACCTAACCTGTTTGGATCTCCCATGCCCCATTCCACATTAACATTTGGCGGCAAGGCAAAAATAGACTGGAAAGCATTACCGGGAGAATCGGAAAGACGGGGTCTATTTTTTGTGTTTTCATTAGAGTAAAGGACCTTGGCATCAAACGTAAGCCGCTTTCCAAATTTACCATTGGTCGAAAGCGACATATTTATCCGGTTAAAGCCTGCATTTGGAACCACTGAGTTACTCCGCAGATCGGTCAAATTAAATCGAAAGGATTGGGTATCACTTCCGCCTGATAGCGAAAGGCTATTTGTAAAAGCCTGACCCGTCTCGTAAAATCGGCTCCAGTTATCCCCCGCGTCTACATAAGGTCGTTCAATTCCGTCAAAATACATGGCCGTACCTGATCCCAAACGTTCCCCCCAAGCCTGCGTTCCCCAGTCATAGGCCTGACGTACTGTGGTAGGTCTCACCGACGCTCCAGTCGCCTGTTCGCCCTGAAATCTCCCCGAACCATATATGGTTTGTAAGTCAGTTTGGTTGTTTATCTGCTCAAATACCGCATTTGAATTAAACTCCACACCTATACCTTTTCGTGAAGTACCCTTTTTGGTGGTAATCAATATAACCCCGTTGGATGCACGGGAACCGTACAAGGCAGCTGCACTTGCTCCTTTCAGAACAGTCATGGACTCAATGTCGTCCGGATTCACACTGGTCATACCGTCCCCGCCATCAGAACCACCCCATACTCCGGCTTGTCCAAACTGCGTATTGTCAATCGGCAAACCATCTACAACGTACAAAGGTTGGTTATTTCCTTGCAGGGAGGTATTTCCCCGAATGATTACCCTTGATGAACCCGCAGGCCCAGAGGCGACATTCGTCACATTCACTCCAGCTACTCTACCAGCAAGCTGGTTGGCTAGGTTATTTTCCCGGGCTTGAGTAAACTCTTCCCCCCCTACTTGGGTCACGGAATATTGTAGGGCCTTTATATTTCTTTCAATACCCAGAGCGGTAACTACTACCTCAGACAACTCTGAGGCATCCTCCTGCATGGACAGGCTAATATTCGTCCGGTTTCCCACGGTCTGTTCCTGCGTTTGAAACCCCAAGTAAGAGAATACTAATACTGTCTCGGCTCCCGGTACATTTATACTGTACCGGCCATCCACATCGGTTGCTGTACCCGTGGATGTACCTTTGATCAATACCGATACACCCGGAAGTGGACTGTTGTCGGCTTGGTCGGTTACCCGACCCGTGACGGTTTGAGCGTGTACTACCGGAGCAAGTGCCGTCAGTAGTGTCAAACCAATTAATAGTAACAGGTTCTTCATAATTAATTATTTTGGATGAAAATTGAACTTACCATATGTGAAATCCGCACCTAGCAGATAAACAAGGTCTTTTTATGTGGGTGGAACAATAAAATAAAAATTAAATTAGACGAAATTTAGTATCATTATCTAAATAACCAATGTTTACTGGATTTATAAGAATTATATTCTGATTAAAGGGCAAACATACACTATTTGATTGTATCACCCTTGAAAGGTAAAATTTAATTTATAAAAAAACAATGCTCCCAAATACTTTTTTTCGAAGTGAAAAAAAAACATATTCCATGAACGGAAAATTCCTATTAATAAAATTCTTTCTTCCAAAAAGGAATGGGCATTCCGAGCCAAAAAGACGCTATTACTCTGAAAATTTGACTAAGGTCATTTGAATTTTGGTATCCTAACCAAGAAGATTTAAATTATGAGGCAATCAAAAAAAAAACATAAATCGTTTTACCGTAACAATCATCCTGTTCAAAGTACCAAGTAGGCTTTGCTGATGCTCATCCCTCATTCCTGAAATCCCAACAATGTTAGGGTGATTTTAATCCCTTTCATTATTGAATTGGCATTCGAATACCAATACCATTTCCACTAACAGAAAGATGCTCAAAAACCCTTGGCAAATCCCCCGCATGATCCCGCATCACAAAATACATGATGACGTCAAAACTCAGCAAAAAAGCGCCTTGAAGCACCACTGATTTTCCAAAACCCTGCCATTGTTTCCTGTCTAACCGTTTTCCCCGTTCATTCAAATAAAGCCCTCCCGCAATATATCCCACATCCAAGCCTGCGTTGAATAACAGGATTTTTTCCATTCGATGTTGCGCATCCAGCGTTTCCCAAAATTCCAAACTAGGTATTTCCTTAAATGCGTGATAATAACCCACCCCTGCGATGATCAGGTTCACACTGTTCCAGTACATGTTCATTTGATGAAACCCTTTGGCAACACCCTGCGAATTGGAGGCCCCGATTCCTCCCCAAGCCAAATTCCCAAGCGACCATGTCGCCAATAAGAGCATCCCCTGCTTTTCAAGAGAAATCCGTTCCATGTTGAACGTGACAAATCCTTCTTGGCTTTGGGCTTGCGAAACACCTACCACCACCAACCAAAGCAAAAAGATTACTGTTAAGTGACGTAAAGTTGTGTTTGTGACTTTCATATAGGAAGGGTTTGAAGTGCGAAATATACAAGTCGGAATCCGAATACAATTAACACCGTTCCTACCAATCTGTTTAGCTTCCGCATCAACCCGGGAGTAACATGTCGACTAAGGTATTTGGCGACAAACGCTTTTAATATATCTATGGAAAAAACAGTCACCAACACGCCAACATAATAAATCCACTTATCATATGCCGTTAAATCCCTTCTCACATTTACCAACCCAGCTACCGAAATCCAAAATAACAAAACGAAAGGATTGATTCCATTTAAACTTAATCCTTTCAAAAAACCCTTCCTCTTTGAAAATGATCGCACCAATATCCCCCCTGAGTTGGGTCGCTGAATGCTTACATTTCTAAACGATACTATCCCGAACGCAATCAAAATCAATCCTCCAGCCAAACCTAAAGCCGATTTAAAGAACGAACTTGCCGAGAGCCAATGGAACCCATAATTTGAAACCACAACATAGATGGCATCACTAACTAGAATACCGGCAGCCATGACCACCGCTTGCCTGAACCCGTATGCCATACTATGCTGGATCAACGCAAAAAAAACCGGCCCGATAATCAGCGAAAGAATTATACCGGTCCCTATTCCTTCAAGAAGCAACATGCTTAAGTAAGATTTTTATTCTGGGATAGAAATACCCTCCAAGAGTCGGCTTTAGGTCCCTTAAGTACTCGGGGAAACTTATTTTGTCCGCCTTCCCT
>DATHWC010000095.1:0-21399 GCA_035460985.1 Lunatimonas sp. | reverse complement strand
AGATCATGCCGACTTAGCTTCAGGAACGTCGCTGCCATTTTATTAGGCCTAAAAACTTCTTCTTCAATATCTCCTAGAGGCAATACTCTACTTTTCTGCGAAAAAATATCGGTCGTGCCTACGGCACTTCTGGGTTATTTGGTTGCGATTGCCCATGGGTTGAAACCCATGGCTACTATGCCGGCCGCTCCTACGGAGCTAATTGAGACGTATATTTCCCTCTTTGCATATTCCCAAATTTGAAAATTCACACAATTTCAAACCTTTTTGGCTTGCCTCTATATCAAATTTTTCAGAAAATCTACGATCCCCAAAAAACCAAAATATTACTTACCTTTTTTTTGCTTGAACCAAACAATACACCTATATTAGTAAACTTCTTCACCAAAAATCTAACCCAATCCTCTATGCTACTTTTTGCCACATTCATTCAAAAAAAGAAAGGTAACGCCATCATATCGTGGGTTGTATTTAGACTGTTGACAGCGGTAGTGTTTAACCGCAAAAACCTCCCCGAACGAATAGAAGATTTGGACGACTCCCTAACCAATCATTGCACCCGGGAACGGAGAAACCAATGGGTAAAACGGGTCAACTTTGTAGTCCACCCCAAATGGGTTCGAAGAAAGATTGAAGCGAGGCTGAACAAAACTTCTCCAAGCCACGAGCACGTTATGCTTTCCCTGGACAATGAGCTTTCCTACAGTAAAATATACAAAAGTGACTTTCCCTATCGACAACGTTGGAGCAATTGGTATGGAAACTACAGTTCAGAACCCTTGAAAATATTTGTTCCCGGCAGCGGTAGCCATACTGACTTCGAGAAAATATCTGATAGATGGAGCACATACGATTATGAGGGATTGCAGGAAGTAAAGGATATCATCCTCAAGGCAGAAGATGAGGGCAGAAAAATCAGGGCCATAGGTTCCGGTCATGCGCTAACCCCAATCGCCCAATGTGAGGATTTTATCATATGCACCCACGACTTGAACCTGACCCAGCGTAAAGCCACCCAATTTATCAAGCCGGAATATGTGGATGGATTTGATGTGGAAGTAAATTTCCAAAACAAAAAATCCACAGAAAAGCATTACCTATTTGAAACCAGCGGGGGTACAAAAGTACACCAGTTAATAACCGCTCTGGAAAAAGAAGGGCTAGCGCTGATGAACAAAGGTGGATCAAGCATACAATCCATCTCCGGTGCGATCGCCACCTCTACGCATGGTTCTGGAATAGGCATTGGTCCCCTACCAAGTATTGTCAGGTCTATGACCATTGTTGGCACGGGGGGAAAGGCTTACCGCATCGAACCCTCGGAGGGTATAACTGACCGGGAGCTGTTTCTGGCTGACAGGGATATGCAAGATCAGAATATCGAACTCATTCAGGATGATGGCACTTTTCACGCGATTATGGTCGGAGTGGGTTCGATGGGACTGGTTTTTTCCATGATTATCGAAGTACAGGAGACTTACCGGCTATACGAAGAACGCACTGTATGGGAATGGCAAGCATTTAAAGCCAAAATGCGGGAAGGAGATCTCTATAAATTTATCAACAGCCATAGGCATTTTGAAGTGTTGATCAATCCCTACATAGATGAAACGGAAGACGTTCCTGCTAGAAAGTGTTTGGTGACCACCCGGAATTATACCCATTCCTGTAAGGTGCCACCAAACGCGCAACAGAACCGCAATTATCTATCCTCTTTTGTATCCGGGATTTCGATTTCTGGCAGGTTATCCTCGTGGATCTTTAACAGGAATTCACAAAACATCCCCCGGTTGACCAATAATTCTCTAATACGGTTGGAGGATTATGCGGAGAAGGGAGGCGGTTTTGAAGATGTATATAATAAAGTATTGGACCAAGGCCTGGGTGAACTTAAATTTTACGGCTATGCCATCGAACTGGGATTTGATATTGACAAGGCTTTCGACGCAGTGGATCTGATTATCAAGGTCTGCAAAGAAGCGATGGAATACGGACATTATCTGGCAGCACCTTTTTCTTTGCGATATGTCAAACAGTGCCCCGCTTATTTTTCCATGATGAACCAATACGACACCTGCATGATTGAGGTGGTGAGTGTAAAGGGAGTAACGGGTACTATTTCATTGCTGAAACGGCTGGAAGCCGAACTGGTTGAAATTGGAGGAATTCCCCATTGGGGTCTTTCCTTACTTCCTTGGTCTAAAGAAATGGTGTCCGTCGCATTTCCCAACTATGAGGATTGGAAAAAACATCAGGCAAATTTCGGAGGCGAAACCTTTACAAATCCCTTTATTAAAAATTTCCTAGACTGACGCACTATTCCTGAATTCAGCCAATTCCTTGTAGACGGCTTTTCTTACCCTGTTAATAGCTCCGACAGGTTGGTGGGCCTCCATGCACACCCAAGGAGAAAACGAAAGCGCTTCCCCGAATTCGTTTCGCTGCCCGAAATCGAATTCCTGTTTGGGTATAATCAGATCTGCTACCGGAACTGCGCCTGTTTTCCAGACGATGGACGTATCCTCCACAGGCTCTGTTTTTTCATTTTCTTGTACCTGCACACAAAACGTGAAGCCCTGACTGGCTTTTTGAACATCGACAGATAACTGATCTCTCAGAAAATTATCCGTCTTTTCTTGTTCCAGCGAATAACCCAAACCAGAATTTTGCGGTTTCAGCAGAAACTTGACAAAGAGTTCGGGACCAAGGGAAAACGCCCCTCCCGAGAAATAGGTTTGGGCCAATAGGTTGTCGTGCTTTTTAGAATATTTCAGGGTTAAATACAGGCTTCTCCAATGCTTCGGGTTAAGTGCAAAAATTAATTGTTGTTTCCATCCCTTTAAAATGGCCTTAATGGCTTTGGTGTAAAGTGGAATATTCCAGGCAGAAAGAATGGGGCTGGTCGTCATTAGGAAATTTTGGCAGTTAAGGCCTAGTGGATCTGCTTCAAGTACAGGTCCCGGCACACCCAAAACCTTGATGGCTAGGCCCCTACCGGAACTTCCTTTATCCGATCCGATCTTTGGAGGCGCATTTGAAAACCGTAGCCAAACATCATAGGTTTTGGGGTGTTGAAACAATCCATGTCTAAGATTTTCCGGTATGTCATTGCGGATGACTAAGGTAGCCGATAAGCATCCGTGCATCTTGGGATGGAAATTTCTTTTTATTTTCCCATCCGGATAGGTCTTTGAGAGAAAATCCTTCATCGTTTTTATGATTTCCTGGATTTCCTTTTCTTCGGTGGAATGTTTAGCTGTTTTATTCATGGCTGGCTAAGTATGTTAGTGCCCTGATTCCCGGAAAAAAGAAATAACTACCACCCTTGATAAGCGTGAAATTCGGGATGTTCTTAAGTTTACGTTTTACGGGATACTCGGGAATACTAAATTCATCGGTAACGACCTTATCGGATTTGTAGTGGTTGCCGATGATCGGATCCGCATCGTGTTCCTGCCCACCGAACTTGTGGAAGTTCACCCAATTGTTTTGCACAAATTCAAACTGCCGTCTAATATCCGTTACCAGACACAGGAAGTGCAACCCCCTCCTTTCATTATCCTTGGGCAATTCCATGATACCTTTAGGTTCAAGGGGTTCGGAAACCGGTGTACCGTAAGGTCGTCCTTTGCGCAGCATGCGATGCTTGGCGGCCATTTCACTGGAATCTTTTTGCGTACGCTCGGTCACAAGGTGGTCTCTTGGATTGGTTCTTCGGATATGGGCTCCAATGGGGCATTTCAACCCGGCTTTATCCTCCTTCCAAAACCCAAAAGCATTTGCCGTACTAAGTGAAGGATCCGCTTTTTCAGGTGTCAAAGTCAGCGGAGACCCATCTGGCCATCGGCCTACCATTTTACTGGCTAAGCAAATGGATTCTTCACTGTCTTTTCCTTGACTTTTAAGGTAGTCCCAGAATCCAAATACATCCTGCTCCATCTGCCTAAATACCAAATATGTCCCATTCCTCCCAAAATCCTTCTTATCCGCAAAATCCGGCGACGAGGGAAGGATATTCATCTGGTCGTGGGTAGGTGATAAATAGGGCGCGGGAGCGAATTCATCGTATAGGTTTTTGTATCCCATGATAAATTCCCCAGCAGGAAAAGTAACACCGACTTTCTTTGCGACGTTTTCAACCAATTCCTCGATAATGGGTCTTGATATATCATCCCGAAACCCAAAATGCTCCTTGTGGTCCTGCAACAGTCCCGTGGGTAGGGTATGCAACTCAACTACCCCGTACTGGTCAGCCCGTGCTTTTTCAAAAAGAAGCTTTTCAGCTAAAGTCTCCGCATTCTTTGAATAGATAATCAACAACAGGTGGATTTCCTCCTGGGCGGGATTTCCCCATACCCAATTGTCCGGCGCATTCTCCCCGCTATCTCCAAGTATAAACTGACGGTGGTCTTCAGCCATACCTTCCCGAAACTCCCTTGAAAAACTTGCTAACCCCTCGTCAGGCAACTTCAAATATGAAAATCCTGAAAAGGTAAATGCTATCTGGATGGCATGATCCGTTGGCTTTTCGGTAGCCGGGGTAATCAGGGGGAGCAGTTCGCCAATATATTCTTTTCCAAGTGCCGCATCCGTAAAGCGAAGCAATACGTATTGCGCTCCAAGTAGATTTCCAAATCCACGGATCAGAAGTCCCTGCATGTCATTTAGTTCGAGCGTCATGCCGTTAAATCGTTAAAAGCCATTCTCTGATTTCGTTTTCATCCATCTTCTTAATTAAACCTTCACGGAACTTGTGGTTATTTTTTAGATTTTCCACACTAAGATCCGTATTGAAAGCATACCAAAATTGGGTAATTTTTTGATGGAAGCGAACACCCTTCATGTACTCACTGCGGTGGTTATATCCCCGTTTGACGAGCCATTTTGTAGCCGGAAAACCAGCAGCATGGCTGAAAACCACCGCCATATTTCGGGACCTGTTGTCGCTGTCGACGAAATCATGGGCATAGGCTTCTGAAATATTGTCAAAATTGGCAATAAAGACCAGTCTCCTTCCCCCATCCAACTGTAGCCAGCGGGCAGTATGTACGGTAGGTATGTAGGAGAAATACCCCACAAGCGCGATCAACCTTAAAGAGAGCCCGAGGAAAATTCTCCGAATCAACCCTTTCTTGAGAGGTGCAATTACTGTCATTTCGTTGAGTACCGGATTCTTCTCCCGTTCGATTATTTCTCGAATCCATTCATCGGAAACCGGCTCGTTGGGAATATGTGGATTATTTTCATTGATTCGAAGCCAAATGAAAAGCAGGGCAAGGATTAACAAGAATGCTGGAAACACCAATCCCATCCAAGAAAGAAGTGGGTGGTCCAAAAAAAATGACAGCATTAAGCATATTAGTGAGGATGCCATCACCAAAAGAAAGATGCTTAGGGGAAGAAGCATCCTTACTTTATCCGCCTTTTTATCTCTTAGACCTGCTAGAGCCCAAGCGAATTCGTCCTGATATTTAATAAAATTTTCTACTTCCCCCTTTACCGACGTGGGTGATTTTTTCGGAAAGTCAACATTCTTGCGCTGCATTTCCAAGAAGTCAAAAACCCTGGATTTTACCTCCTGTTCACGCAATACGTCTTGGGTAGGGATAAATTTAAATCCCGAGTAAAATGCCTGGAAGACTGTCTTTCTGCGGATAAAGGCGGCAAGATCATCCAAGTTCGCAATGGAGGGGGAAAACTCCTTACTTGTCTCGAATACAGCCTGAAGGCGTGGCCCCAAAAAGTTTACCAATTCCCAGATATGTTGCTTTTTACTTCCCACATAGCTGGTCATAAACAGGATGCGTGCGGGAAGTTTCACCGTTTCCGCATATATCTGCGATGGAAGCGTAAGCCAACTAATAAAATAAGTGCTCGGCAAATGCTCTTTGTATTCTGACTTATAGGTTTTGGCATGTTGGTTAAATTCATGCAATAACTCGTTGATCTTCTCCAGCTTTTCCTCCCCAACTTCAACCGTGACCGTCAATCCTCTATGAATAGTAGACATAGGAGTAAAATAAGATTAATAATTAACAATATAAAAAATAAAATGTAATAAAATTTCAATTATACCATTAATTCAAAAATAAAAAAGTAAAAAGGTCAACTATATCCCTTTTGGGTTATTGGGTTAATAAGTTATTGGTTATTAAATGATAAGTGAATTAAATATAGGGTTAATGGCTAATTATTCAAAATTGGATTGGCTGAAGGTTAAATTGGTAAGTAAACGGTTCGAGGTTTGGTGGAAAGGTTTGGAATTGTTGGAAATCGGCTATCATCATTCGGGGGAGAGAAAAAAATTACTTAGGTGGTACACTTTTCTGGAATAAGTTGATTAATTTTAATAGATTGAATTTTCCGAAAGGATATATTTCACTTATCACCTATTGCGCACTACCTATTTTGCCATTTTAGTTTTATCCCAATTATCCAAACAGCTGGACTTTAATTCTATCGGATAATTGCCAATTCACATAGGATGATTTGATGACCATCATACCTACTGCTTCGGGCATAATTGCTAAATATCTATTATAGCGCGTGCCCATCTACTTATTGTTCCATTAATTGAAAACTAGGACATGTATTGTGAAAAAATTAACGGTTTGCTGGATTTCCAGCTGCAACATATCGCATTCAAGCATTTCGATCACTTATCCTCCTATCCAAATGTAACCAGTCCTTTCTCAAGGATGTATTTAATTACCAAGGGATCCGGAAAGCTTACTACAGGTTCCGGTAAAGTTTGTTTGGAGGAGAACCATATTTATCTCTTGCCCAGCTTTACTCCCTGTACCTATGTCTTCCAACCTGGTCTGAGTCATATTTACATTCATTTTAAAGTAAGCATGAAGAACGGCCTGAATTTTTTTTCCTTATTTAGAACAAATCAAAAAGAGAGATCTTCCCCATTTATCTCCTGCCTGTTTCAACGCCTTTTGGAAATTAACCCGGGGCTGGAACTACCCCATGACGATCCAAAGGTGTATCAAAACAAACCATGGATAAACAAGACAGCTTCTTTCGATTCCCTCAAGCAACATCTTGAAACAACAAGTATGATTGGGCAACTGCTATGTAATTTTATAAGGCCTGATGCAGCTGTGCCTACTACGAAGGTAATGAGGTACAACCTGCAACCAATACTCAATTACATTCAAGCTAACCTTCAAAATGAAATATCGGTAGATGACCTAGCTACCATGGCCTGTTTTTCCAAGGACCATTTTACCCGGTTATTCAAGTCAATATTGGGAGTGCCGCCGCACGAATACCTAATCCAAAAAAGAATCGAAAAAGCTCAAGCCTTACTGTTGACCTCCGATCTATCTCAGATGGAAATTATGGAAGAAACTGGTATTCGAAACGTTTCTTATTTTTCCCGGATGTTCAAAAAACACACCGATAAGACCCCTGCGGAATACAGGAGGCATAGTTGGGAAACGACGTGATTAAATGGAGTCAATTTCTTCCCTTAATCCATCCTTGAGGAGTCCCTCTCAGGTACCATAATAGCAACTTAAATATCATATCTCCAATTTATACCGTCAATCATTTGTATGTAATACTTACAAAATTATAGTGTTACCTGATAATTAAGTCGGGACATTGGTCAGGAAAATCGATGGCCACTTTACATGGTCAGGTAACTTATCAAGTAAAAAGGACAAAAATTAAATAAGTCAATACAGGTAAACCCGTATTGACTTATTCCCTTTCTATTCAAGTGTATACTCTGCTCCTAGTCAGATTTTATAATCGATCTACAAGGGGCCATTCACAAAACAGTTGCTATTAGTTTGCATGTTAATACCCCGGATTTTGAACCAAATTTGGGTTAATATCTACTTCAGATTGTGGAAAGGGAAATAGGTAATGTTTTGACGGGTCAAATACCCGCTGAATATTGCTTCCGGGTTCGATTAGCGTGTTGATATACACCTCCGCCAATTTCCATCTACGGATATCCCGGTATCTCATTCCCTCAAAAGGAAATTCCACCCTTCTTTCGTTCCATATTCTATCCCTCATTTGCTCCTTGGACAATCCGACGGGTAATGGTGGCATCTCAACACCGGGCCTAGCTCTCACTTCATTTACGGCATCATAGACCGCCGCAGTAGGACCTTGGACTTCATTGGTAGCTTCGGCAAAATTCAATAGGACCTCCGCGTACCGAATCAACACCCAATCCTGTTCGCTTCGTGTGGAATAATCGATTGGCAACGTTTCGACATTTCCCCCTTTTACCGGAGACAACCCTGTTTGGGAAATGCCATTCCACGCAAATTGGACAACTTCCCCGGATGCTTTAACCGCAGGGTCCGTAAAGGCGCGAATATTTTCCTCCAAACGTGGATCCCTGTTGAGTTTCCAGTTGGTGGGATCGTACAGGGGAGAAGTAGTAATTGGTAACCCATCAATGCATTCATAGGCATCCCTTAATTCGCTGCGGGGATTCCATATACCATGCCATAAAACCCGAATGTCCTGCTGACTGGAATTGTCCGGATTCAGGTATTTGGTGGAAAACATGATCTCCGGATTGTTACTTTGACCTTCGGCAAGGAACATTGTTTTGTAATTATCGGAGAGGCTAAATTGACCTTCATCCATTACCTGCTTGGCAGCGGCGGCAGCTCCGGTCCAATCAGACATATTGAGCAGCACTCTACTTTTTAGTGCAAGTGCAGATCCTCTTACGGCGTGCCCACTGGAGCTATAATCCGTATTTGGAAGGTTTTCAATGGCAAAATCCAAATCGGACAAGACCTGCGCATATACCTGCTCTTTGGTACTTTTGGCAATGGTGCCCTCTTCGATGGTTACCGGCGTGGTATACAGAGGCACCCCACCATAAAAGTCCACCAGATTAAAGTAAAACAAGCCACGTAAAAATTGAACTTCGGCTTTATAGACGGTCCTAACGTTTTCAGGCATATCCACGTTATCTATATTGGCTAGGAAGAAATTACAGGATCCTACCCCCCGGTAGCATTCATTGTAAATATTGGCCAATAAACCTCCTGAAACTGCTTCCATATTTCCAAGGGCAAAAGACCCCGTGGAGCTCGCCCCGAGACTTTGGGCCCCTTCGTTTGCATCACCCGCCATAATGTCTAGGGAGTAAACTCCTTCATAGTTAAATGAGTTTACATTCAGCCGGGAATATACTCCCGCCAATGCCATATCCGCGTCGTTTTGAGTTTTCCAAAATGTGGGACTTGAAATCTGCGTCGTCGGGTTCTTTTCCAGGAAATCCTCACAGGACATCAACAGGATCGAAAAGGCACACAAGAGAAAGTGCGGACGTATTATATTGTATCTGATTCTATCTTTCTGATTCATGATTTTACAAAATTTGTGATTGGATAAAAACCAAAATTATAGGCGTACTTTGAGGCCCATGGTATAGGTGGTGATTTGGGGATAAGCTTGAAACCAGTTGGTAGCAGCTCTTTCAGGATCTGAACCTGGCCATTTGGTAAATGTCAGGAGGTTATCGCCGGAAACATAGATTCTGGCATTTTGCATCCCAATCCGCTGGGAAATTACCCTGGGAAGGTTATAGCCGATTTGCAGGTTTTTCAATCTGAGATAAGAAGCATCCAACAACCAATACGAGTTTCTGGTACCAGTAACCGGGCCATAACCTGAGATGTACATGGCAGGATGTGAATTGGTAGACCCCTCTCCAGTCCACATATTATTGATAAAATCAACCGGTGGTGGTGAGCCCTGAATGTAAGGCACCAAACCCCATGACAAGCCCTGCGTACTTTGCTTCACACCTTCTACACCTTGAAAGAAGGCGTTAATATCGAAATTCCTCCAAGCCAAATTAATGGTGCTGCCATATATAAAATCCGGATAGGCACCGTCCATTACAACCCGGTCACTGGCGTTGATCACCCCGTCTCCATTTTGGTCTTTGAATTTCAAGTCTCCGGGTTTGGGGTTAAAGGGATGTAAAGGGCCTTCCGCAATCTCCTGTTCATTTTGGAAAATCCCCGTCCACTCAACCATAAAATGGGAATTGAATGGAAGTCCCTCCTGCACGGTATAGTTTCCGTAAATTGGAGCCAATATCCGCAACACTTCATTTTTGTAGGTAGAGAAGTTTACGCTGACGTTATACGTGACCTCTCCGATTTGCTTTGTTGAGCCCAACTCTATCTCCCAACCCCTGTTTCTCATTTTGCCGAAGTTAACTGTCGGCGAAGTCAAACCGATACTTGCTGGAATAGGAATATTATAAAGGATATCATCCGTCACTTTGTCAAACCAGTCAAAGGTTACATTCAACAGTCCCTCTTTTACACTTAAGTCAAAGCCAATATCTGCCATGGTGGTGGTCTCCCATCTTAGTCGTGGATCCACCATCCTGTTCATGATCGCTCCCGGAAACGCGGTAGAAAACGGATACGAAGTGGTGGACAAAACTTCCTGATAAGGATATAAACCGATGTTTTGGTTTCCTAACTGTCCCCAAGAAGCTCTGATTTTCAAATTGTCCATCCAAGTACTTTGCATTAAAAATGGCTCTTGGGAAATTCTCCATCCGGCGGAAACAGAAGGAAAAAAACCCCATCTGGTGTCTGCCGCTATTCTGGATGTTCCGTCATACCGGGCATTTGCTTCAAAAAGGTATTTCCCTTTAAACCCATACATAGCTCTCATAAAAAGGGATTGAATGGCCCATTCCCCAGAGCTACCGCTTGTGCTTTGATTTAGAGGTGCTCCGGCATCCAATTCCTTGAGTTCATTCGTAGGAAAGAAAACCCTGGACCCCCCTAACGACCGGTCCAAATTATATTCCTGATTGTATCCTCCCAGAATATTTACATCATGAACTGCATTAAATTGATTTTGATAATTCAAGGTGGAATAAAATGTAGACAACATCTGTGTTCGCCAATTTTCCCTTACCCCAAGCTGCCAGGTGGAATTGTTATGGGCATAGGACCCGTCTTTAAAGAAATAGTTGTCCACAGGCACTTCATGGTTCTTATAGGCCATCGTATTGTAATTAATGGCCCCTTTAGTAAACCAGGTAAGGTTTTTTAGAGGTTTGATTTCCGCATAGAGTTGTGGTAAGACATTATAGCGTATATCTGTCTGAATACCACTGGCATCCTGAGCATCCGGATTTCGAACGGTCCATTCTCCAATTGCTGAACTATACCGTGCCACATATCCCTGGGATCCATCGGCAAGGGTCATAGTCGGATTGTAGTTGGGACCTGCCCCGTAGATCGCCAATATCTGATAATCAACGTTACCATTATCCCAATTACTTCGTTGAATATCCTGACTTACAAATTGAATATCTCCCCCAATCTTGATCTTATCTTTTATTTGAGATTCAATCACGACTCGGGAGTTTACTTTTTTAAACTCATACAAACTTGTAATCCCTGGCTGATCAAAATAACCAAGGGAGACATTGAAGGTTGTTTTCTCGTTTCCCCCTCCAATATTGATGGACTGGTTATGGGCAACCGCAGTTCGAAAAGAATGATCAATCCAATTAAAATTGGGATAGTTTACTGGGTCGTTGGTATTGTTTCGGAATGCGTCTATCTCTGATTGCGTAAAATAAGGTGTCTGTCCGGACCTTTCCCTTCCTTGATTCCAATACATCATATAATCTGCCGAATTTGTCAATAAATTGGGCAAGCGGGTGGCTTGCTGGACTTGTACGTTACTGTGGATATCAATAGACAATTCACCGGCTCTGCCCTTTTTGGTAGTGATCAATATTACACCATTAGCAGCCCGTGCGCCATAAATCGCACTGGATGCGGCATCCTTTAACACCGAAATGGATTCCACATCATTTGGATCCAAGGTGGTCATGTCACCTGCAATTCCGTTGATTAAGACAAGCGGATCACTTCCCGCTGCGCTAAAGGTACCCAATCCCCTGATTCGAAGGGTATTGTTTTCACTTCCCGGTTTGCCGGAATGGGAAGAAACCTGCAAACCAGCCACCTTTCCCTGAAGCAAATTGGCCACATTGGTACCGGGACGTTTTATGATTTCATTCGCGTCTATCGTTGCCACTGATCCTGTTAGGTTTGCCCTTTTCTGGGTTCCATACCCTACCACGATGACTTCGTCCAAGCTTTTTAGATCCTCCTCCAGCACGATGTCAATCACACTCCTGTTTCCAACCGCCACACTTTGACTGATAAAGCCGATGAATGAAAAGGATAAAGTTGCATTTTCAGGTGCGGATAGGCGATAGGAGCCATCACCATCCGTCACTGTCCCGACATTGGTTCCCTGGACGACAACTATAACTCCGGGTAATGGTTGGGCATTTATATCCTTGACAGTACCCTGAACGATGATATCTAATCTAGTTGATTCTGTCGCCCTCGCCAAACTTGAGGAAACCAACTGAAACCCGATGAAGAAGCCAAGGATCAAAGCCTTGCCCCATAAATGATTGATAGAGATTTTTTTCATAATGGTCTTTTGAGTTTATACAACCATAAATCTATCCATTATCGAAGCATCATTTTATGCACAAAAGCGACATTTATTGTCAAAAAAACGACATGTTTTAAAATAAATAATCTTAAATCAAAGTAATGAATTAATATGGATGGCAAAATGGTCAGATGTAGGTTGAAAAAAAATAGAACAGTGTCGTCTGGACTGTCTATATAGTCTCAAAAAATAGTTTTATCTTTCGCTTATGCAGGAAACGTGGAAATTTGTAAATCTTAAAGCCCCTGAAAGTAGGGTACAATCTCTTATTCCCTGGTTAAATAACGTAATGGATCAAAATGACAGCGAGATGGGGATCTTCTTGTCTTACTATTACCGCAAGGAAGGAGCGGTAGTGGAAAATGTTCGGCTCACACCTCCTTCATCCGATTTGACTGAAATGACTGGCTCGATTTCAGTTTCCTTTGAGCTAGTGCACTTCAATGCCTGTCTTAATATCCATGACACCAACCCTGAGCAACTGATCCTTTCCTACGAAATCTCAGAACAAGGAACAGCACTTACCCTCACGGGACCCTATTGGCCGGAACGAGAACCAGATGAGCTTTGATTTTTGGGATGTTTAGTCAAAAATTTAATTTTACATGTGTGTTTTTAGCAGATATTAAAAACCCATTAATTCTAAATATAATATGAATTCATTTGATGTGGTGGTCGTGGGTGCCGGACCTTCCGGTGCTATGGCTGCCTACGAAGCTGTGGCGGGGAATCTTTCAGTTTGTATTTTGGAAAAAAAGATCCTACCCCGATATAAAACCTGTGGAGGGGGTTTGGTCTACAGGGGAAAACGAAAACTCCCGTTTGAAATCTCAGAAGCTGTATCAAATACATATCATCATTTGGCTGTCTATTTTGATCATTCTCTCATTTCCTTTACCACCTCCAGAGACAAGCCTATCATTAGTATGGTGATGCGGGATACGTTTGACCATTTGCTCGTCAATAAAGCAAAGGAAAGAGGTGTATCCGTAATGGAAGATTGCTGTGTGTTGGAAATTGAATCTAAAGAGGGAATTTTGCTTAAAACCTCAAATGGAAATATTTCTACACGATTTTTAATAGCAGCTGACGGGGCATATAGCCCAACTGCGAAGTTGTTTGGTTGGAAAGAAACTAGAAAGCTAATTCCTGCGCTTGAGTATGAAGTTACAGTTTCTGAAGCAGATTTTAATCGGCTTTCCAAAGAAGTTCGATTTGACGTAGACGCTATTCCATATGGGTATGGCTGGTGTTTTCCAAAGGAAAACCACCTTTCTATCGGTGTTGGTTGTTTTAAACACAGCCGGATTAATTTGAAAGAGTATTACCGGAAATATCTCAACACACTGGGTATAAATGAAATTTTAAACGAAGATGCCCATGGGTTTCAAATTCCAATATCTCCCAGAACAGACGGGTTTTATCGGAATGGGGCATTTTTAATCGGAGATGCGGCCGGCTTTGCAGATCCACTCACCGCCGAAGGTATTTCCAACGCGATATACAGTGGTCAGCTGGCCGGAAGGACCATCGCCCAACATCCCCGGAATCCTCAAAAAGCAGGAGAACAATACGAACAATTATTGAATGAAGACCTTCTCCATGAATTGAAGATTTCCGGATTTCTTTCCAAAATCTTTTATGAAAACCCCAGGCTCCGTAATTTGCTTGTTGACCGCTATGGACAGCGGGGCTGCGAAATTCTAACGGATATCTTTATGGGGGACAGAAAATTCCCAAAAGATATCCGCAAGAAATTAAAGGAAAAAATACCTTTTTTACCCTTCTGAAATGGGAATCCGGATGACATAACTGTCAGCAGTCACATAGAGAAACTTCTCATCGGCATCTAACGCTACATTTGAGGTTAATTCCCCTACTTTCAGGCGGCCAATGACCATCCCCAAGGCATCGAAAACCCAAACGCCACCGGGACCAGTTGCGAAGATGATTCCCTCTTTAGAAACTTTTAAGCCGTCAGGCAGTCCTTTATCTTTTGTCAACGCATCGCTGCTATCGTAAAATAATTTCCCATCCGAAAGTGATTTTCCCTGATCTACCAATCGATAACTATACCAATGAGGTTTCTGGGGATCGGAATTAGCTATTATTAACGTCTGTTCCGCAGGCAAAAATGCTAGGCCATTTGGTCGGGTTAGGGAATCCAACAAAAGTGTAAGAACGCCTTCCGAATCGAATCTATATACCCCCTGAAAATCAATTTCCTTTGCTGGGTCATCAATATTAAATTCCAGTCCATAGGGCGGATCTGTAAAGTAAAGATTTCCCTGGGAATCATAAACGGCATCATTAGGACTGTTGAAGCGCATCCCATTATACTCCCCAACGATTGTTTCATATTCAGGAGTAGGAGAATTTAAAGAAGCATTCATTTTACCCATCTGTCGGTCTCCATGTTGGCATAATACGAGTTTACCATTCGGATCTAGCAGAAGTCCGTTTGAACCAACTTCCCCTCCCCTGCCTGTATCTCCCGTATAACCTGACGGTTTCAGATAAACGGACACTCCCTCTGCTTCGGTCCACCTGTGTACAGTATTGGTGGGAATTTCTGAAAACAGCAACATGTTCTCTGAATCTACCCAAAGAGGACCTTCAGTCCACTCAAATCCCGAACCTAAAATTTCTGCTTCAGTACCCTCCGGAAAGAGGATGTCCATTAATTCATGATTCCGTTCAATTTCAAGTGGCAACGTTTTCGTTTTTTCACCTTCTACCTGCCTTTCCGCGGATGGACCACAACCCGCAAAGGCCATAAAGAGGGAAACGTAGGTGTAATTTAAAATTTTACCCATCAGGAGTTTCAGTTAGTTACAGAAAAGGCATAGATGCAGCTATGTTGATATTTCTCTCCCGGGTTCAACACGACAGATGGAAAATTAGGCTGGTTGGGAGAATCCGGAAAATGTTGTGTTTCCAGACAAATAGCACTTCTTTTTCCATAGGTTTTACCCTCTTTTGACTTGGAGCTGCCGTCCATAAAATTGCCGGTGTAAACCTGAATTCCCGGTTGGGTAGTGTATACCTCCAGTGTCCGTCCATTTTCCGGCACTACCACCGTAGCGGCCCAATTAGGCGCATCGCTACTCCCACCAGAGTTTATTACCCAATTATGGTCGTATCCACCGCCCACTTTCAATTGCTCGAAATCGTCATCCACACGCTCCCCAATCAAGTGGGGTTCTCTGAAGTCCATTGGAGTTCCTTCAACTGGGGCAATCTCACCAAAGGGAATTAACACATTGTTTACTGGTGTGTAATGATCGGCATTTAATCTAAGTTGATGATTGTGCACGTTTCCTTTTCCATGGCCGTTTAGGTTAAAGAAGGAATGATGTGTCAGGTTGACGACGGTTGGCTTATCTGTTTCCGCCTCGTATTCGATCTTAAATTCGTTTTCATCTGTCAACGTATACGTCATTACTACCGTTAGAGTACCTGGAAAACCTGCCTCGCCGTCCGGAGACACATACTTCATTTTGAGCATCCGATCGGATTCTTCCAATACCTCCCAAACGACATTATGGTATCCACCAGGCCAACCGTGAAGGTTGTTGGGGCCATTATTGGCTTCGAGTGCATAAGTAACGCCATTAAGTGTAAAGGTAGCGTTGGCTATCCGGTTGCCGTACCGGCCGATAGGAGCACCGAAATACCCACCGGGGCTGTCCTGATAGTCTTTTAAGTTGTCAAATCCCAATACAACATCCTCAAAATTCCCGGACTTGTCCGGAGCAAAAAGCTCCACCACCCTGGCACCAAAATTGGTAACGGTCATCTCCATGCCGTTTTTATTTTTCAATACATAGAGTTTTACGTCACCTGCCGGAAGTGAGGCTTGGAATTTTGCCGGGTCAATTTTTGAATACATAAGGGGTTGGTTTTCTTCAGTTGATTTTTCTTGTGGTGAGCTACAGGCCAAGGCCAACGCAGCAGCGGTAATAAGGAGGATGGCTTGTTTCATTGTTAGTTAATTATTTATCATAAATTGGATATACGGGTTCGAATTGGCAAACTTTTGCATTGGCAATAAGTTCGAAATTGCAATCCCAATGGGTTTCGTTTTTGGGCGATAGCAAGGATAGCCAATAAAAAAAGCAAAAAACGAACGATTTCTGGTTGCATAGATCTTGGGTTTAGGACAAATTTAGCTTTTTTACCCGGTACCCCCAAGAGATTTATTTCCTATCCCATTACCCTTCATTTCCGAAAACAAATACACCGGATATAATTCTACTCGTTAATTTCCTTACCACATATATAAAGGTGTTTACTAGATTAATCAAAATTTAGTTATTTTTAGCCAAATGAAATACCCTGCCCCAAAACTCCTCTTATTGTTCGCCATCTGCTCGGCCCTCTTTTCCTGCCAAAAGCGCTGGTCTGACGAAATTGCCGCCAATGAAGCTGTGGCTACATTTATGGAAAATTTTGAAGGGAGGGGTGATCTTACCGACCCACTTTCCCGACCTACATCTCCGGAAGACGCTATTAAGGCTTTCGAAACTGCCGAAGATTTATCTATATCCCTTGTTTTGTCCGAACCGGAGATTGTTCAGCCACTTGAGATCAATTTCGACCATAAAGGCAGGCTGTGGGTAGTGCAATACAACCAATACCCTTATCCAAAAGGCTTGAAAGTGACCGCCATAGATAACCACACCCGGGTGATCTTTGACCGTGTCCCGGATGCACCACCGGCAGGAGCCAAAGGAGCTGATAAAATCACTTTTTTTGAAGATACCAATGGGGACGGCATCTTTGACAAATCCACAGATGCCATAACTGGTCTAAATATCGCCACCTCTGCGGCCTTGGGCAGAGGCAAAATCTGGGTGCTAAACCCTCCCTATCTGCTTGCCTATCCGGATGCCGATAATGACGGGATCCCGAATGGGGAACCAGAAGTACATGCAAGTGGATTTGGATTGGAAGACACGCATTCGGTGGCCAACAGCCTTACATGGGGCCCTGACGGCTGGCTATATGGGGTACAGGGAAGTACTACCACAGCCACAATAAACACAAAGGCAACGAAAAACCTCCGCTTTTTGGGTCAGGCAATCTGGAGATACAATCCGGAAACTACAGTCTTTGAAGTTTTTGCCGAAGGAGGAGGAAATAACCCCTTCCACCTGGAATTTGATAGCAAGGGAAGGATTTTTTCCGGTTCCAACGGGTCAGGTAGAGGGCCTTATTACAAGCAGGGCGGTTATTATATCAAAAGCTGGGGAAAGCATGGCCCCCTGACCAATCCCTATGCGTTTGGGTATCTGCCAACGATGCCATTGGACGGTGACACCAAAAGGTTTACCCATGGACTGATTAGGTACGAAGGTGGAGCACTGCCTGACCGCTATACAGATAAAATGTTTGCCGTAAATCCGCTGCATAATTTTATCCAGCTTACCCGGTTTGAACCATGGGGATCTTCCTATAAAAATATTGACGAGGAAATCGTTTTGTCCACTCCAGATAGGTGGTTTCGACCCATTGATATTAAACTGGGGCCAGACGGAGCCATTTACTTGACGGACTGGTACGACAGCCGCCTTTCGCACGTGGATCCCAGGGACACCTGGCATAAAACCAGCGGGAGAATATACCGGCTTGG
Source organism: Lunatimonas sp. (assembly GCA_035460985.1). GTDB lineage: Bacteria > Bacteroidota > Bacteroidia > Cytophagales > Cyclobacteriaceae > Lunatibacter. Next base: position 3,260 of record DATHWC010000095.1, on the reverse strand, counting down.
AGCAAAAGGAACAACCATTCCGCTTCGCCCCTTTGACTTGAGCCAGTACAGCTCCCAAGAATTGGTCTCCCTACTTTCTCACGAAAACAAATGGTATAGGCAACAGGCCCAACGGTTATTCGCAGACCGAAAAGACCGAAATATCATCCCAGAACTGCTGAAAGTAATACAGAATAATACCGGACAGATTGCTTTGGAAGCATTATGGGCCGTCTACCTATCCGGGGGATGGAGTGATTCAGTAGCATTACAGGGGCTTTCACATACCGACCCTTTTGTCCGAATGTGGAGCGTCAGATACTTAGGAGATCAGGGAACCCTATCACCCGAGGTCTCACAGGCAATTAATAAATTGGCGGCTAATGAATTACATCCCGAGGTTCGAAGCCAGCTCGCTTCCTCCGCTAAAAGGTTAGACAGTAGTTCGGCATTTCCTTTAATTAAGATTCTCTTAGCTGGTTCGTCCGATCTTGAGGATCCGGATATTCCTTTGTTGATCTGGTGGGCAATAGAATCCAAGGCCCATGAAAACCATGCCGAAATATTGAAGTTATTCAGCCAGAGCAATTCTTGGAAATGGCCAATGGTGGAGCAAACAGTCCTAAAAAGACTTGCTCAGCGATGGATTATGACCGGGGAAAAAGTTGATATGGAAGCATGTGCGGCATTGCTTCGGCTTGCCCCTAGTGAAGTGCATGAGAAGCTTTTGGTAGAGGGAATCATGGAAGGATTGAGGGGAACAAGTGCTGCTTCACTTCCCAAAGAACTCGCTGAAACCTTGGAGACCTTTCAGAAGTCACTGGGCACAGCACCTCTTACCTTAGCCCTTAGGCAGGGGAATCAAGATGCCATAAAAGAGTCATTGGCTATTATATCAGATAGGAATCAAGAAATAAGTTTGCGCCTATCTTATATCGAAATAATGGGAGAAATCAACCCAGTTGAAGCAGCTCCCGCACTGTTGACACTCGTGGAAAAAGATCCTTCGTCCGCAATAAAACAAAGCGCGCTCCATGCCCTTCAGGGGTATCCCAATTACGAGATAGGAGAGAAAATAGCCAGTATATACCCGGGTATTCGGGCCGACAGCTACGTGCGGGAAGCAGCGATTTCGCTCTTTGCCACTAGGGCAGAATGGGCAAAGGCCCTTTTTAACGAGATTGAAAATAGCCGCATCATTTCACCGGATGATGTCCCCATTCATCTGGCTCAAAACTTCAGTTTCTTGGAGGACCCGACCATCAAAAAAAGGGCAGAGACACATTGGCCTGGAATCAGACCTGCTACAGCCACTGAGAAAACCAATCAAATTAATGCTTTAAAAGCGATACTGACCACAGAAAAGGGGGATGAAGTACGTGGAAAATCCATCTACGTAGATACCTGCGGTGCATGTCACCGAATGAAAGGATCAGGAGGTATTATCGGGCCAGAACTGACCGGATATGATCGAAAAAACCTGGATTATATGCTCCTACATATTGTCGATCCCAATGCGGACATCAGGGAAGGTTACGAAACCTACCAAATTCAGACAAAAGATGGCCGGTTGTTGGTAGGAAGTGTTGCAAGTCAGTCAGGTGGAACGATCGAGCTGATGCCTATTTTCGGAAACAAGCGTACAGTAATTCCGGAGGAAAGGATTTTGACAAAAAAAATCCAACAGGTATCCTCCATGCCGGAAAGAACTTTGTCGACATTAACCGAGGAGGAAGTGAAGGATCTGTTTGCTTATTTAATGCAAGATTAAACTTATTATATTTTTTCTTCTCCTAGCAATACAGATGGCTTTACAACTTCCCGCTGCCTCAATCCAAACTCTTCGATGGCATATTTTTTCAGGTGATTCTCCATTTCCTCCAGGTCATCGGTTAGGAGAAACAAATCGATATCAGATTTGCTGATTGTACCAACCTCTGCCATGTGGACGATATGCTGATACACATGTTGGTGGAATTCTTTTCCCATCAATACAACAGGAAAGCGATGAATCACTTCAGTTTGTATAAGCGTCAACGCTTCAAAGAGCTCATCCAACGTACCGAAGCCTCCTGGCAAAACTACAAAACCAAAGCTGTATTTGGACAAAAGCACTTTTCTGACAAAAAAGTACTTAAAATTGACGAACTTGTCCAGATAGGCATTGGGAAATTGTTCAAAGGGAAGGACGATGTTGCAGCCCACCGATTTTCCCCCCGCATTTTTTGCCCCGCGGTTAGCTGCTTCCATAATACCCGGACCTCCCCCTGTCATGACGGTAAAGCCCAGTCGGCTGATTTTTTCCCCTACTTTCATCCCTAGTTGATAAAAGTCATCCTTCTCCTCAAATCTGGCCGATCCAAAAACGGTCACACAGGGGCCAACAAAGTGTAGGACCCGAAACCCCCGGATAAATTCCCGCAAAACTTTTAAGCTAAATTTAAAGTCTTTATATCGGGTTTGAGGACCGGCAAAAAATGCCTCCTCTTCCGGGTTCACTAATGGTACTATTGATTTATCTTGCTTTTTAATCATAATTTATTATTTATAAAAACTTTGGGCATTGCTTAGCAAAGACCCTTATACTCCTTCCTTCAATATTTTAAACGCTTCTTGATGGAGATTTTATTTAAATAATTAAGTATGTTCAAAACGTGATTATTCGTTAAGAAGTTTACATTACGCAAAGCTGGAAAATATCAATGTTGTCTTCTTAACCGGTCTGTTTGAAAGTAAAATCTTGTGATTCAATCGATTACTTGCAATTTTTTACCGGGGATAATTGAAATAAAAAAATCAGAGGCTTTTCAGATTTTAATAATTTCAGTCCCACGGTATGGATTTTAGCCTTTCAGTAAGGTCGTTGAGCGAGTTAATGTTGATTTTAAATTCATGTTCGAGTAAGGACAAAAGTTCCTTTGGAGTTTGAAGAATTCTTTTTTCAGTTGTCCCATCCTTTTGATGCTTACTGAAAAGATTGTTTTTCAATGCATATCTTCCTTCATGAAGTGTTCTAGCGGCTATAAGGTCTTTAGTAAAAACAGAACCCGGATGGTTTCCCAAATACCAACTGATCACCTGATAATCCGGAAGCAAATATTCCTCCAATCCAAACTGGTACATTTCCTGCCATTCACCGTTGATCTGTATTGAAAGTCTATACTGATCCTTCAGTCTGCTTACCCGAAACCATTCGTGGGATGTCGGTTGAGGCTCCTCGCTATCCATCAGCATAGGTGCTGTCATCGTATTTCCGCCAAACCCAACATCTACTAAAAAAT
>DATHWC010000094.1:0-4534 GCA_035460985.1 Lunatimonas sp. | reverse complement strand
TTTGCCAAATCAAAAAATTGAACCTAAATTTCTGAATGGCAAAAAACAAACATTTGGATATCCGATTGCGGGTGCTTGATAGGTATCTTCGCAGACACAAGGACAGATACGATCTAGATGTACTTACGGCTGTGGGTGGGATGATGTCGTATCGAATAGGTATATTGGAAGAATAACCGGATAGGCTAATCCACTAGGTTAGACATATGTACTAGACCTTCGGGGTCTGAAAACCCCAAAGGTCTCAGGTTGGTCTGGCGCAAAGAAATGTTGTAAAGGAAACCTTTATAATTTATCTAGATTCTTTGATCTAGTCCCTTCATTATTCCTACTTATCAATACCACCCAATAAATCGCTGTAAACAAAAAGATTGCCGCACTAACAACTATCCCCCAAGAAGATATCGACGAATCAAATAAAACTTTCAAGGCAGCAAAAATAATTACTCCTACCGAAGAAAGTAACAACAAATATAATGTTCTCTTCATAAGTATTCAATTAATTCTTTAACCGCACTTCCTAAGCCTGCTCCAATGACACAAAGTGGACTTAGAATCCAACACCCGAAGGTTGCGATCGGTTCCTCTTCCCAATCATCAAACAATTTATCCATCGACTCTTTCATGCATTTACCCCAACCTCGGAGGCTAGCTCTGTCCGAAATTAATTCAGGATTACGGGTATTGTATAAGTAAAGCCAATCCACTACAATAAGGAGGACGTAAGTTTAAAAAAAGTGCCGGGGTTGGCACTTTTTAGCGACGGGCCAGGCTGCGGGGAGCGTATTGTCGCATACTTATGGGAATTGATTTACGATCAGGAGCGGCGTGATCAATCAGTCTTTTGTTTTGGTGGGATAGGGAGTTGATATTGGCATCCTGGGAGGCAAATCCGCAAATTTTCGGGTCGAATTTGCCTCCCAGACATGAAGCACAGGGCTATTTAATAGGTAGATACTCTGGGTCTTTTTAGAACAATACTGGGTTTCTACAGTAGTCATGCTAACCGCTAAAGCACTCCGGGACCTACAAATCGCTCCGACTACCAATATCCAATATCAATAGAATAGGATCTCAACTTCACTCCAATTTCAACTATATTTCCACCATATTTCCGCCGTAGGCGATATTTCCACTATATTTCGGCCATAGGCCATATTTCAGCCGTAGGCTATATTTCGGCCATAAGCCATATTACCACCATAAATAATGAAACCGGAAAACCAACCAACCTTCCCGATAATAGATGTCCTAATCCCAGGCTTTAATGAGGAAAATTCCGTCGGAAAAGTCATTAAAGATATTCCTTCCATCGTCCGGAACATCATCGTCGTAAACAACAATTCAAACGATGCCACACGAACCGTTGCCAAAGACGCAGGGGCCATTGTGCTGGATGAACCGACCAAGGGATACGGCAGGGCTTGCCTCACTGGTATTGGTTATTTGGATCAACTTCCCACCGCTCCCGACATACTGGTGTTTTTGGATGCTGATTACAGTGATTATCCGGAGCAGCTTCTGGATGTTATTCAGCCTATTTTAACCGACAAAATGGATATGGTAATCGGATCCCGTGCGCTCGGAACCAAGGAAAAAGGATCCATGACGATTCCCCAGGTTTTTGGAAACTGGTTGGCAACTATGCTGATGGGATGGATTTTTCAGACATCCTACACGGATTTGGGACCGTTTCGGGCTATTCGGTGGAAAGCACTCAAAGCTGTAGGGATGGAGGACCAAAATTATGGATGGACCATCGAAATGCAGATTAAAGCAGCGAAGTTGGGATTGAAAGCCGTGGAAGTTCCCGTGGATTACCGCAAACGGATAGGGGTGTCCAAAGTTAGCGGAACAATAAAGGGAGTCTTCGGTGCGGGCTATAAAATCCTGTATACCATTTGGAAATACAGTTAAGAATATTTTGCTTTGTTTTCAGCCACCCTAAAAGCAACGATCTCACGGATGAGTTTGTAGGGAATCGGTTGGTCTAGGGGAAATTGTACCGATCCTTTTCCCTGTTTATATCCAGCCAATCGTTCTTTAAATGCATCATGTCCGGTAGGAGTGGCATATAATCCGATGTGATTTTCAAATGCCGCAAAATATACCAATGGCTTTCCGTAGGTTTTGTAAGAGGGCATCTGATAAGCAAACCCCTCCTCCGCGTCTGGAGCGGTTTCGAGGATGATAGTTCTTATTTGAGATAGAACATCCCGTACCTCGGCGGGAAAAGCTGCGATATAGTCGGAAATGGATGTGGTCATTACCAGTCAAAAATATCAAAATAATGCCATATTGGCATAGGAGTGGAACAAATTTTTTTTTCCACAAAAAGCTCCAATATAGGGTAATAACCGCCCCAAACTTAGGACGGTTACTTATTTCCTGATTATTTGGAAGGAGGTTGGCTAGGCCTTACTTCGATTTTGCTGGGCAGGGTTCTGGGGTTAAGTTTGAACAATCCAACGACCATTTCTCCTATATCTTCGATCTGGATTTTCCAAGCGTCCTTTTCACTTACCGTATGATCGTTAAAACCAGTGGCCACCGAGCCCGGCATAATCGTGCTCACACGAATTCCTTCTTGTCTAAGGTCCAGCATGATTGCCTGGGAAAACCCGGTTAGCCCAAATTTACTTGCATTATAAGCAGATCCTCCCGCAAAGAAGTTTGTACCTGCCAGACTCGATATGGTCAAGAAAAAGCCTTTTGATGATTTTAGAGATTCAACACTCGCTTTAATCCCGTAAAATACCCCTGTCAGGTTGGTGTCTATAGTATCCTGCCACTGATCAAGGGTTAACTCCTGAATTGGGGCAAAATGCCCCACTCCTGCGTTCGCTACAAAAAAATCCAAACGGCCCCATTTGTCTAGGATGGTATTTATGGCCGATTCCTGCGCAGCATAATTTTTAACATCTACCTCCAAGGGTAAAACCTTTCCAGTCACTCCGGATGATGATTCGATTTTTTTGGCAGCTTCCTGAGCCCTTTCCAAGGATCTGCTACTTATGGCGACGTGTACGCCTTCTTGCGCCAAAGCCAAGGCGATTCCATATCCTATTCCCGTATTACCGCCGGTAATAAATGCTGTTTTGTTTTCTAATGACATATTAATGGGGTTTTCTTTTAAATATAGTAAAAAACACAAAAGGGCCAATGAAACTTTCCATTGGCCCTTTTTACATTAACTCGATCGTTTAATTGAACTGGTCTTTCGCCTTTTCAACCTGGTCTTTTCCTTTGCTTTTAGCCTGACCCAACCATTCATTACTTTTAGCTTTGGTTTCCTCTGCCACGCTAGCTATTTCTTTGTTGATTTTGTCAAACTTCTCAGAGAAACCTTTGACAAGTTGGTTTAATTGTCCGTTGAAATCGTTCAAATATTCCTCGCCTTTTTTTGTTAACTTTTTGCGGGTATCCGCACCCTTCTCAGGAGCAACTAAAAGTCCTATTTGAATCCCTATGGCAACTCCTGCTAATGCACCGAAAATTATTTTAGCTGATTTCATCTATATACTAATTTAAAGGTTAATAAAATGGTTTTATAAAACGGCAAGGGGAGAACCCTTTTGTTTCTGAATTGGGTACAACTACCATACCACAAAGCTATTTTTTTCTATAAATAATAAAATAAATTTTAAGACATTTATGCGATCTTACCAATAGTCGCTCAAGGTTGGCCATTCCTGAATTCTATTATTTTTAACGTTAATTTCGGGTGGGATGTTTACCTATCTGTTTGTTTACTTTTAATTTATCACCTCTTTTAAGTATCTTGGAGTAAATTTAATGTTAATAGTATCTTAATATATCCTAATCTTGGCAAATGTACTTTTGTGCATCGGATTCTATTTATACAAAAGCATCAATGAAAACCTTTGTACTTTCTTTTTTTTCAATTTTTTTTATCCTGCGTGTATCAGGTCAAAACATCAAATTTAAGACGTTTACGGCAGAGGACGGTTTATCCAACAATTCCATCAACCAAATCATGAATGATCCCTCCGGTGGAATTTGGGTTGGAACCTGGGATGGATTGAATTTTTATGACGGCCACAGTTTCAAGGTATACAAACATGATCAACAGGACAGTAGCAGTTTGAGGGGTAATTTCATTTCAGAAATTTTGTTAGATAAAACCGGGAAGGTATGGGTTAAATCAAATTCGACTTCCATAAGCCAATTCGTTGATGGATATGGTTTTATTAATTTCCCTTTTGACAAACCGATTGGCAGAATGGGTGTAACCCCAGACAAACATTTACTGGTGCAGGTAGAAGGTGAAAAATTTCTGTATGAGGGAGAACGATTTGCGAGTTGTTCGGCATGCGGCTTTTATGAGGAAATTAAACCTGATATTGAGAAATATATTTCCAAATAATATTTCTGGGGGGAGATGGGAGCACGGAGTAGGAAGACCGAAGACTGAAGACCGAAGAAGGGAGGCGGGATACCGGAGTTGGAGTGGGAAGACCGGAGTCTGAGTGGCAGGGAGACCGAAGATCGGAGTCGGAAGAGGGAGACTTAG
>DATHWC010000093.1:0-10161 GCA_035460985.1 Lunatimonas sp. | reverse complement strand
CGTGAAAATATCTGGAGATGGCCAACCTTTGAAGAGGATCCTGTCATCTCCAAGATGAACTATACCCCCTCTACCTTTATTGCCTACGCCATTTGGACCTTCTTTGTCAAATGGCTGAATACTAGTCAATTCAATTTTATTCAAATCAATGGTTTCCAAAGAGGGATCTTGAATATTAAAGTTATATAATACATCGCCATCTTTCGAAATACAGGCAGTGGTCAATTCCCAATTGAGAAACAAGAATTTTCCTTTCGAGTCCACAATAACCGTGTCCATTGAAAACGTAAGCTGACTGCTTTCAACTGTTTTTTCAACCTTTCCTCCACAAGAAAGAAATAATAGAACGGACATTAAAGGAACTATATTTTTCATTTTAGGAGTTCGGGAATTTTAGGGTGCCATGCCTGAAAAGTCACATTTCATTTTTCGTTTATGCTTAACCGGACAAAACCCATCGCATCATCCATTAATCAATGGTTTGGTGAGCAATAAACCTCTGATAAATTGAAATTTTCAATTTATCAAGGATGGATTATTCACAACCATTGCATTAGTCTTGCTAGTCAATTATCAATGCTTTATGGAAAATCAATTCCCTCCAACTTGCGCATTTAATCATCAATTTTATCCCAGTTCTCAGTATGATCGATATCCAGCGTGTCCGAGTTGAAGCTTGGATCCAGCCCTTTCTTTTTTTGTTCCTGATAATCCTTCAACGCCGCCATGGCTGGCTTGCGAAGTAGTATGATGGCAACGATATTGAGCCAGGCCATTATCCCAACTCCAATATCGCCTAGCGTCCAAGCCAGTTCTGCCGTCCGGATGGTACCGTAATAAGTAGCTATTAAGATCAAAACACGGAGTGTATTTATTGGCCATTTTTGTTTGCCGTCCTTTTGGAGATAACTCAGGTTGGTTTCAGCGATATAATAATAGGCCATAATGGTGGTAAATGCGAAAAAGACCAACGCAATAGCCACAAATCCGGGCCCAATCAACGGAAAATGTACGCTTATGGCACTTTGCGTAAATTCAGGTCCAATAGAAACCCCCGGTAGATTTTCAACGATAAAGCCGCCTTCAGGATCGATGACATTGTATTGGCCTGTAAATAAAATCATAAATGCAGTAGCCGTACATATAAACAAAGTATCGATGTATACCGAGAATGCCTGAACCAAGCCTTGTTTGACAGGATGACTAACTTCGGCAGCTGCTGCTGCATGTGGTGCGGTTCCCTGACCTGCCTCGTTGCTGTAGATTCCCCGCTTTATTCCCCAGGCAATCGCCATTCCAAAAACACCTGCAAATGTTGACTCTAGGTTGAAAGCTGAGCTAATGATTAGCTTTATGACCCCCGGTACAGACGTTATGTTTAAGCCGATAATAATCAGCGCCATTAAAATATAGGCTGCGGCCATGAAGGGCACAACAATTTCCGCAACTTTTCCTATCCGCTTAACTCCACCGAAGATTATCAATGCCAAAAATAGACAAATAATTCCCCCTGTGATTTCTACAGGTATATTAAACGCATTATTAACACTTAGCGCAATACTGTTGCTTTGGACACCGGGTAGAAAGAAGGCTGTACTCAGAATTGTGGCAAATGCAAACAGCATGGCATACCATTTAATGCCAAGTCCCTTTTCGATATAGAATGCCGGGCCACCCCGATATTGTCCACCTTTGATTTGTTTGAATATCTGTCCTAAAGTAGCTTCTATAAATGCCGAGGAAGACCCCAAAAATGCAATGACCCACATCCAAAATATTGCGCCGGGACCTCCCATAGCAATAGCCGTGGCTACTCCCGCAATATTCCCGGTGCCAACACGGCCTGATATCGCTATCGCAAATGCTTGAAATGAACTAACTCCCCTTTCGGATGATTTACCATCAAAAAGTAACCGGATCATTTCCCGAAAATAGGTTAACTGTAAAAACCGGGTAACTATGGAAAAATAGATTCCGGCACCCAGACAAAGAATAATCAGTGCGTTACTCCAGACAATATCATTGATGGTGTAAATAATGTTTTCCATTCGAGGTGGTTTCGGTTTTCAGCTTGAATTAAGAACCCGCAAGTAATAACAAAATCGTGAAAATGAATAGATATACCTTATTTTTAATCTATAGATCTCCATTTTGACCATAAACGCCAGAATTTGGATGAAAAAACACTAGGAGGGGAGATCTGATTCTACGGGTCATTGCGGTCTATTTTCCTGCTTGATTTTTTTGTACCTTTGTTTTCTAATTTTTGATAAAAAGAAATCCATGCAAGAACTAGGATTAGTTTCCCGATTGCCTATACAACGATTTACCGACAATGGTGCCTATGTGCGGCTGAGCGATCATGCGGAGGTTCTGCTTCCAAAGAGATATCTTACCGGGGAAGAAAAGGAGGGAGATGAAATAGACGTGTTTATTTACACAGACAGTGAGGATAGGCCTGTCGCTGTTACAGATACACCTAAAGCGTTGCTGGATGAATTTGCTGTCATGGAGGTTAAAGACGTGACTCCATTTGGGGCTTTTGTGGATTGGGGGATGATTAAGGACCTGTTTGTACCCAAATCAGAAATGCACCGTCCCATGGAGGTTGGCAAGAAATACCTGATTAGGGTTTGCTTGGACTATCAAACTAATCGACTTATTGGCGTAAGTAAATATGAGGACTTTCTTATAAATGACACCCGAGGATTTGAAGAAGGACAGGAAGTTCAGGCTTTAGTGTTTGACCGGACAGATTTGGGATTTAAAGCATTGATGGAAAACAGTTTTGAGGGGTTGATTTACAAAAACGAAGTGTTCCAACCTATAGCCATTGGAGACACGGTAAGAGCTTTTGTGAAGAAGATAAGAGAAGACGGAAAACTGGATTTGCAGCTGACGCCGATAGGACGTCAAAAGTTTGAAGAAGGTGCCAGCCTGATTTTGGAAAAGTTGAAAAAAACTGGGTTTCTACCGCTACATGACAAATCCGATCCGGAAGCCATCAAGAAGGAACTGGGTATGAGCAAGAAACATTTTAAGCAGGCAATCGGCCAACTTTACCGAAAAAATCTGATCCTTATTAAGGATACTGGGATTGGTTTAGTAGGAGAAGATTAACTCCCGAAATCATTCATTAATTTAAAGTCTTTAGTATTTTAGCGAATCATTTAAAGAAGCAACCGAATTATGGAGGTAAAGGAAAAATATTTTTTGGGTATAGACGTGGGTGGTACCTATGTAAAAATTGGCCTTGTAAAGACAGACGGTGAAATTGTGGAATTTCATAAGGAGGATACCACCCTGTTGAAACAGGAGCCCGAAGGATTTAATGAGGCTTTCGTAAAGGTAGTTGGAAAGTACCTTCAGAAGTACCCACAAGTCTCACAAGTAGGAATAGGCTTACCGGGTTTGGTAAGCAAAGACCGGAATACTACGTTGGAAATACCTGCTATATCTGAGCTAAATGGATATGGTTTGGGGTTTAAGCTCAAGGAAAAGTACCCTTCTATAGTTTTCCGGTTGGAGAACGATGCCAATGCGGCAGCTGTAGGAGAATATCATTTCGGGCATGAAAAGACATCGGGAAACTACTTGTTCATTACTTTGGGGACCGGCATTGGTAGTGCGTTGATTATGGACGGTGAGGTTTTTAAAGGTGTCCGGGGAAATGCAATGGAAATGGGCCACATGCTTTCCCGAAATAACATCCGCTTGGAGGTTTTGATAGGCCGAAAAGGAATCATTAATATCATGAAAAGGAAAATGGCTGAATTCCCCAATGAGGTAGGGGTCTTGGCTAAGGAAGAATTGGGGATGCACCTGTTGGTACGCACTGCGAATGAAGGGAATAAGATCTCCCTTGAAGTATTTAAGGAGGTTGGTGAAATCTTGGGAGAGGCGATTGTATCCACCGTAAGAATTTTGGATGTTAATGAGGTGTATTTTGGAGGGGGAATATCCGCTGGACTTTCCCACATTCTCCCTTCTATGGAGAAAATGGTGAAAACCAATCTTACGCCCTACTACACTGAAAGTTTTTCACTAAAAAGGGCCACGTTGGAAAACAACGCCGGAACTCTTGGTGCTGCTGCACTTTGTTTTATGGATTGAGGCTTGTGACGGTAACCTCGCTTACTTTATTGATGGCATTGAGACGAAAGAGAACCTTCAGTGGTTCTTTTTCCGGTTTTGGGTCGCAGTTATCAGAAGGCTCCAAAAAATAAATAAAGAAACTTTGGCTTTTACTTGCGAGTTCTACCCGATCAGGCCTACCAAATGTCTTGATGAGTTCTTGATTGTTTTTAGTCAAAAAGGTGTTTTTGATTTTTCTGATTTCTTCCACATCTTGTATCCGCAAACCTTTACAGCCATATCGGTCATTTTTCCAGTTTTCCAAATCAATGCTTCCCACATCTAACGGTCCTGTGCATCCGATAGTCATCCCCAAAAGGCATATAAAATAAAGAGCTATACGAACGGGTTGAGGAGAGGTAAGTTTTATTTTAGAAAGCATGTGGTGAAAGTAGATGAATATTTTTTGATAGTGTAAAGGTAGTCCAAAACAGGAAACTTGGATTTTTTATCTTTGTTTCAAAAATAGATTTTTCTGAAACCCACTTTGCTAACTGTCAATCCAGATAAATTGGTTCAAAAGGGGCCAAAGTATATTCCCTACCGTTTAGCTCTAAAACAACTTCCCTATCTGCCTCAACTGCGGTTGGATTTCCGGCATGCATTTGAAAAATAAACTGACAGCTTTTGTCAAAGAATGCATTTTTATTTCCATCTCCTGTAAGATCCATACTATTACCTTCTCCACCCGCTGACGTTATACCCCGATAAGTGCTACCGGACACTTGCCCCAAAATAGTCCTAAACCCACCTTTAGTCCATTCGAAGGATTTCAATACTTCCTCTGCGGTTGGGTCGTTCTGATTTTTTGGGTAAATCAAAATATCGGTTGATTCTTCCTTTGATTCAAATCTGACTGGTTTTAACCATCCATAGGTGCTTTGGATAGACGGCGCGTCACGCTGGATTTCCACTTGTTTGTTCAACGAGATAAAGTATTGTTCATCAGTGCCCTCCGGGTACTTTGTGCTAGCGATTTTGTCTGAAAAATGAAGCAGTAATTCCCTCCCGTCATTTTCCAAAAGGGGTACTGTGACGCCATGTGTTGTTTGTTGAAGGGCACGTAATCTTGTTATTACGGCATCCGGTGTGATGGTGAATTCCTGGGAAAAGTAAGGGCCACCCCTACCGGTGACATAAGTATAATGGAGCGTGAATTTCACAAGCAATGGATGTACAAATTTCACTTCCGGGATAGCCTGATAATTGGTGGCCAAATCCGCAATCCGCACCCAAATGTCGCGTTCCATCCATTCAGGTCCAAAAGTCACTCCACTTTGGGGTCTGTATCTGTCAACAATTTCACCAGTTGCGGTTTTTAGTTCCACTTCTTCTCCTGCTTGCAGGTCATGTATTCCGTCAGAGGGGCCTAAGCGGGCATCCCATCCGGCTTTGCCGAAGCGGATTACGCCCAGCGGAGTCCAGCTAAACCCATATTTGGGAACACTTGCGCCACGAAGATTGGCAACCACCTGCATCCCGCCGGCATTGGCAAAGAAGGACCCAAACTTTGCATCCGTTTCCAATGCATAGCCGCCAATTTCGGCGGGAGCTGGTAATTCCGGGATTTCCGATTTTCGAAGATGCCAAGTTTCCGATAGGTGCTGAACGATGGCTCCATTATAATTTCCCCACTGACTTGCTGGCTGATATCCAATTCGGTCTGCTGGATCAAAATGGTTTTTAGTGACGTAAAAGGAGCCACTCCACGGAGTTTCTTTTCGCTGCCACCGCAGTATGCTTTCAAAGGCCAAGTTGGCAGCACGTCGATACCTGCCTGCCAAAAGGGAATCGCCGTGATGTAACGCATCCTCTGCCATAACATCAAATGCCAACTGATACAATACGTCATTGAACACATGATTGTCGGTTCTGCCGTTACTGGGGGCTTGACCATCTGGAGCCTGTAGGATCAGGCTAGTTTCCGTTCCTCTTCGAACGGCCTCTATGATCTCCTCCGAGGCAGGTCCATTGTACCCTTCCATGACCAGTCCTATGAGATTTCCCCTACCTACCGCCTCTACAGCCAGCGATTGGGGGGCCGAACTCCAATCTTGGTACAAATTCCATTTATCCTTGACGATTCGTATGCGCTGTGTTTGGGTTTGCCATCCTTTCTCGATAAAATCTATAGCGAAAGGTTCTTTAACTAGGCCTAATTTGGCCCTTATCCATTCTCCCTTCATGCCATAGGTCCTCCAGTTGTTGATTCGCCCCTCAAAATTCTGAAGAATGCTTCCTAATGGGGTTTTCATCCGCTCCGTCCAAGTGGCCAATTGAGAGGCTGAAATATGTGGCGCATAGAGCGCTAGTGCTTGGGAGAGGGGCGCAATAAAAAACTCCCCATGCTCATCGGATATCGCCTTACTTCCACCCATGATTTGAGCCGTACTGTGCTCCATAGCCTTGATTCCAGCTTCCAATAATTCTTCTCCCTTGCCGGCGGACAACAGTGTCCCCACCGCAAATGCAAAATATGGAGTCGAATACTGATGTTCCCGCTTCAAGAAAGGATCCACGATGGCGCCACCCTCATCCTGATGCGAAGCCAATATAAGGCAAGTAGATTCTATGACTTGAATGATGTCATCTCTGGATATGAAAAGTGGAGTCCACGGTTTGGCAGTCAAGTGAAAGGGTAGGTGTGGCAAGGTTTTGGGAAGGTCTTGAGCGGACAAGATGTCATTCAGCGGAAACCAAATGATTAGAAAGGAACCTAACGCCTTTAGATGCAGTGACATGATTTCTTTAGCTTATTTTGGGCAATGAATTACAAGTTAGTCAAATATCGGTTGGTTTCATCTAAGTTTTACGTTTGATTTTTTTCTGTTTATAAGAATTTCGTGGACCTTTTGCCAGCAAAGATTTGAACGAGAGTCTTATTAAATATACCTATAAATATTCAAATTTGTCATAATTGATAGTATGGGCCGTTTATACGTGAGTATTTAATAAAATATTTTAGACAAAGTGGAAACCCTGCGCATTTAATTACTAACTTTTGAAACCATTGTATTATTAATGATTTAATAATTTAAGTTTTGCCAGGTTGAACCAATAAAGGTCCTAAATTTATTCCCGTATTAACAGCTACCGAAATGCAGGATTCCGATA
This sequence comes from Lunatimonas sp., assembly GCA_035460985.1. Classification (GTDB taxonomy): domain Bacteria; phylum Bacteroidota; class Bacteroidia; order Cytophagales; family Cyclobacteriaceae; genus Lunatibacter. Next base: position 2,913 of record DATHWC010000093.1, on the reverse strand, counting down.
AAAGCCTATTGAGATTAATTGCCTTGGACGATAGGAAGGCATTTAAAATGCTCTATGATAGGTATTGGGAGGTGTTGATTAAGCATGCCTATACAAGACTTCATGATGTATCGGAGGCAGAGGATTTGGTACAGGATGTGTTTTTGGATATTTGGAGAAACAGAAAGGTTTTAAATATTCATCATGAAGTACGCAATTACTTGTTCACGGCGGTAAAGTATAAGGTTTTTCGGGTTCTGGATCAAAAATACATCAAATGTGAGTTAGACAATGAGATGGAATTCAACATAGACGCCCAGAATGGTTTCCAAATTTTGGAATTTGAAGAGCTTTACCAGCGAATTGAGGTGATTGTAGATAGCCTTCCAGAGCGGCATCGTGTTATTTTTAAATTAAGTCGGTACAAGCACCTTTCTACCAAAGAGATTGCTGCCAAGCTTCAAATTGCCCCTCAGACGGTGCACAATAGAATCCATCAATCTCTGGTTTATTTAAGAGCGGAACTCAAGCATTTTATCTTAGAATTGGCACTTGTTCCACTGACTTGGTTGGTTTTAACCAGCTGATCAATGGGGTATTGTGGTTTAATTTTGCGACAGTTAAATTTTTTTTTGATTTTTTTCCATTTTATTAGGTAGTGGAGAGTCATTTTTTGCACTTAGATATATGAAAGGTCTATGATTATTCCAGAAAAAATTAAACAACTCATTGCTAAAGAACTAAGGGGTACTCTCACGGCGGAGGAGCGGGTGATACTTAATGCATGGTATGATGCCCAATATGGATACACCTTTTCCAGGGAGGAACCTGTCAACTTGCCACCAAGAGACTTTAGAAAATTGGAGAAGAAAATGGGACTTCCCAGAACAAGCCAAACCATTCGGGTTTGGGCAGGGGTGGTGGCTGCCGCATGTTTGTTGTTGTTTCTGGCCGTTTATTTTCAAATCTCCACAGTTCCTGAAAATGCTGCTGATTCAACTGAAACCGAAAATATGTTTGAAACCGTCCAAAACGCCAGGGGAATTCGCCGTTCGGTAACCTTGGCTGATGGCTCCAGAATATTTTTGAACAGTCAAAGTACCATCGGGATTCATAAGAGATTTTCCACTAACCGGATAGTCCGATTGCAGGGAGAGGCTTATTTTGAAGTGGCCAAAGATAGCCTACATCCTTTTATTGTACATACAGAGGAGCTCGAAACAAGGGTGTTGGGAACGGCCTTTTCAGTACAGGCCTTTAAGGACATGCCTCAGGTGGTAGCAGTGAGGGAAGGCAAGGTGAATGTAAAACAGGTAGCCAGTAACTCCATTAGTGAAACTCTAACCGAAAATGAACAATTGACAGTAACTGAGACCAATTTCGGAAAGATCACTAAGATTGATCCCCAATTGGTTTTCGCTTGGGTGGAGGGCACTATTATTTTTAATAGAAAACCCATCCGCGAAGCGCTGAATGAGCTAAGTGAATGGTATGATTTGGAGGGACTGGAGATAGATAATATCAGCGAAAACTGTAAAGTGACCGGCACCTATACAAAAATGAAATTAGTGGACATTTTGGAGTCTATTAAATACGCAACTGGAATTGCCTATGAATTGAATGGAAAACAACTGAAAGTAAAAAACGGAAACTGTTAAAAAAGTGACGCTATGCCAGTAGCGCCACTCTAACTCATTAGCAGAATCCTATAGAATTAATACTAACTAATCGTTCAAAATTATGAAAAAAAAATTACTTGTCCTTATTATGAGGATTACCATGCAGATGCTCGTTATTGGGGCCCTATTTTATATGGGCTCAGGAGTGGTTTGGGCCTTGGGTGCTGAAGCTCAAAACATGAAAGATGCCAAGGTTACTTTGGTGAAGGAATCGGACCACCTAGGGGGAATATTCCGAAATATTGAGAGGCAAACTACCTTTACGTTCGCCTACGAAAGCAAAATCGATCTTCAACAGATAGTGGAGTTGGAGTCTTTGGAATCGGACTTGGAGTCCATATTGATGGCCATATCCAAAATTACCGCACTTCGATTTAAGCAAATTGATTCCACCATTACCGTCAAAAATGGGGAACCTATTTCAAGGCTTCAACCGATAATTGAAAAGACTCAGGAGGTGACGGTCAGCGGAACAGTTACTGATGCCACTACCAATGAGTCCCTTCCAGGTGCGAGTGTCGTCGTTAAAAATACGGGAAGAGGCACTTCTACCGATATCGATGGAAGGTACAGTATTACCGTCAATCCGGGAGAAACGTTGCAGTTTTCCTTTATTGGGTACAATGTGCAAGAAGTCATAGTGGGTAACCAAACTTTGATCAACGTCGCCCTAACCTTGGATAGCAAAAGCCTGGAAGAGGTAGTTGTAGTAGGGTACGGAACACAAAGTAAAAAGGACATCACCAGCGCAATAAGTTCGCTATCGGTAGGGGACAAGAAGTTGGCTGATTTGCCTATTACAGGTCCGGAACAACTCCTCCAGGGTCGGGTAAGTGGGGTCAATGTTACACAAAACACAGGAACACCCGGTGGAAGATCCACGGTAAGAATAAGGGGGTCCAGCTCCATCACAGGAGGAAATGATCCTTTGTATGTGGTAGATGGAATCCCCATTAATACCGGGAATTATGCAGGTGCAGCAGCTGGATCCGTTCAACAGAACCCCTTGGCGAATATCAGTCCGAACGATATCGCTTCTATAGAGGTACTGAAAGATGCCTCAGCGGCTGCGATCTATGGATCAAGAGCTTCAAACGGTGTGATTATCATCACTACCAAACGGGGTAGTGCGGAAACCACCCGAATTAACTTTAACACTTATTATGGGTTTCAGGAAGTTGCCAAACGAATTCCACTTTTGGGCGGGCCTGAATGGGGAGAATTGATTAATGAAGCCAACAGAAACGTAGGCAGA
>DATHWC010000092.1:0-3733 GCA_035460985.1 Lunatimonas sp. | reverse complement strand
ATGAGGTGAAAGATTATAAAATCGTCAACCATTGGATTCAGGCGGATTCTGTCGCACTAATGCAGCAAATAAGCGGTATGGTAGAGTCGGATAGTAATTAAATGGGACGGGTTTTATGGTGGTGTAGGTGACCGGAGACGGAAGACGGGAGACCGGAGACGGGAGTTCGAAGATGGACGTCGGAATCTGTCCATATTGTTTTAAATTTCCCCTACACCACCTAGGTTGTTTTTTAGGGTTGGCTATTGATTTTGTTAGAAATGTTTATTAAATTTATTCCTATAAATAATTAAAAATGAGATTATTGTGAGTTAAAGCAAGACGGGAATAGTTAAGCAGTTTTGTAAACAAAGTTTTGGGTAATATAGTCTTAAATAAGTCAGATTATGTTTTACCAAATCATTTAACCGTCCCTTTGTTTACGGGAATATATTCCATTCTACTTTCATTTGGGAACATAGTGTATCCTTATCCAACAGATTTTTGAAATACATTCAGCCCCAAACGGGCTTTCGGGAATGGTCGTAAATTGTGTAAATCCCCACAGCGTATGGGGATCGACAGTCAAATTGGAAACAACACCCAAGAGTTTTGTCGCCCGGCAATTCACAAAAAAGTATAAGATCGGACGCGAAGGAATTGTTGGAGTCGTTTTTTGGACCTGTGCCAAGGATCGATTAGTGAAAATTCCAACCTTGGAATTTTGGAAGCCAACCAATGTAAGAGAATTTTTTAAATCTGTCTCGTGCCTAGCTTATAGGGTTAAGAAAGGATTTCTTGGTTTTTCCAGTGTGACGACAATCCAAAAGAGCGTTATGTGTTTTTTGCTACAATTTCTATTTTGTCATCTCCACGCCCAGCAAATTAGGGGAGTCATTCAGGATTCCAATGCAAATCCAGTTCCTTTTGCTAACATACTTTTGCTAAACCCAACTGATTCAGCGTTAATAAAGGGAGCTATATCCGATCAAAACGGACAATATAACTTTGAACATGTTCCCTCTGGTATTTTTGTATTATCAGGATACCTGATAGGATATCAAAAGGTTTACCTCCCCATTGGCGTAGCTGGCAATCAGATGGAGGCTCCTTTAATTAGGCTGGTTGAAGAAATTCGCGGACTTGACGAAGTAGTCGTGGAAGCAACCCGACCTTTGATTGAGCAGGATAATTTCCGAACGCTCATCAACGTTGCCAACAGTATTATTGCAACAGGGAGCACCGCACTTGAAATACTGGAAAAAGCCCCAGGAGTGAGCGTAGACCCTCAGGGCAATGGCATTTCCCTTATGGGTCGAGATAGGGTTATTGTACAGATCAATGGTAAGCAAACTTACCTGCCGATCGCAGATGTAATTAGCCTCTTAAGGAGTATGCCCAGCGACAATATTGATCAAATTGAATTGATCACCAGTCCATCCGCCAAATATGATGCAGAGGGCAACTCTGGAATCATCAATTTAATTATGGGAAAAAACGAAAATGCCGGTACCAACGGCTCAATGACTATCGGTGGAGGCTCTGGTTTTTATCAAAGAGGAAACGGAAGTATTCAGCTTAACCATAGAAATAAAAAGATAAACCTGTTCGGTAACTATAGTGCCAATCTGGGAGGGTTCTACAATGATTTTAAACTCTACCGTGAACAAACGGATGGTGAAGAATGGAATTTGGTAAATCAGGATTCATTTATAAAAGTCCTGAACAGGGGACAAAACGCAAAAGCAGGGATTGATTATTTCCTAACTAATAGAACTACAATTGGATTGGTATGGAATGGCATATGGGCCAATGTAGATGAAGACAGTCCGGCCTACACCTCCTTTCGCCGACAGGCAGCTGGGCCGGTTTACCTTCAACAACTGTCGTACAAGACCCTTCTTGCCAATACTTCAAACCATCTTACAAATCTGAATGTCCAGCATAAATTTGGGTCGAACGAGGCTACGCTGGTAGCAGATTTGGACATTGGGGTTTTTAGCCGGGGATCTATTAATGACTTAACCATACTGACACTGATTCCTGCGGACCCAGCCATCGAGGTTTTATTGACAGAGATGCCTACGCAGATTGATATCCTAACTTTCAAGTTCGATTACTCAAGAGTTATACATGACAAATGGAAACTGGAAACTGGTTTTAAATATTCAAATGTCCAAAGTGATAACGATATGTCCCTCAGCAGAGGTCCCCAGGACAATGTCCAAGTTGATCCATTGCTTTCCAACCACTTCCATTATTCAGAAAAAATTCATGCCGCATATCTAAGTTTATCGGGTCCACTTTTTCCCGAAACGGATGTGCAGCTTGGCTTACGGGCAGAGCATACCGAATCCATCGGCCAATCGTTTAATTTGGGTGAAAAAAATCCGCGAGAGTACCTTAGGTTTTTCCCGACACTCTTCCTTTCCAAAAACATCGCTGAGAAGCAAAAACTTAGCTTCTCCTATGGTTACAGATTAGACCGGCCAAATTATCAAGACATGAATCCCGGCAGGTATTATGTCGATCCATACGTATATAGAATTGGCAATCCTTCGCTTAAACCACAGTATTCGCATACATTTGAGGTGAAACACACCTTTCACGACAAGGTTTTCACATCTCTGGGAGCAAATTATATTAATGATTATCTTTTTTGGATCTTGCAACCGGCGGATAACAGGACAGCTGAGCGGACAATCAAAAATTTCGGTGATTCTCAGCTTTTTAACCTGAGTATGAGTTTTCCGTTCTCTCCCATTAAAAACTGGAACATGCAAACTACCCTTTTGGGGGTATATGGTAGGTTTCAGTATGAATTTCTGGGACTTCCAGAAGAACCAAAACAAATATCGGGTCGGATAAACATCGTCAATTCCATATTGCTGGGAAAAGGATGGACAGGTGAAATGACAGGCTGGACCAGTACGCCAAGTCAACAGTTCTTTATCAGGCTTCCTTGGCTAGGATCCCTTGATTTGGGCCTACAAAAATCCCTTGGTGACAACTGGAAGGCTAAGCTCGTTCTACAGGATCTGTTCCATACAAACCGATCCATTGGCTCCCAAGTCACCCCTCTGTTCGTCCAGAATTATCATATTAGAAAGGATACCAGGTTATTTTTGCTGAATCTTAATTATACCTTTGGTAACCAGAAACTCAAAAGTGCCCGGCAAAGAAAAACCGGTGCGGAGCAGGAAATTCAAAGGGCAAACTAAATTCTTCGAGAGAGTAAAAGTTGATCATTATTCAGAAGTATTTTACTCTAACCTGCTAGAAAATAGCTCTTTTTTAAAAGTGGTTGTATTAAAAAGTGGTTGCCAACTTCCTTCTGCAAATGTCCCTTTTTTACAATCTAATTCAGTCCCAAGGCATTATCTTTACTATAAATCAATGCTTCCACGTAACAAAAAAGACCATGACTACTGATCAAAGCCGCAAATTTATTCAGGAATACATTTCCACTTTGTGCAAGGAAAAATCCGAAGCCACCATTGACAAGTATGTTTCGGACGAGCATCTAAAAAGCCACATTATCATATTCGAAACCGGGCTGCCCAACTACCAGTTTATTCCGCAGGATATCATTGCCGAAGGTAATAAAGTAACTGTTCGGTTCCAGTGCCAAGGCGAACATAAAGGGGAGCTTTTTGGCCAGTCTCCGACTGGGAGAAAGGTTGATTTTGATGGAATAATCATCTATGAACTGAAAGATAAGAAAATCGTCAACCATTGGATTCAGGCAGATTCC
>DATHWC010000091.1:0-6018 GCA_035460985.1 Lunatimonas sp. | reverse complement strand
CGTCACCCCTGGCGGTCCGAAGTTGCGCCGTAGTAAATAGGAATGCCGGGTTGAACCTCTCCGCAGTCACTGCATTTGGATCCTTATTAAGCTCTTCGAATCCGTGGTCGCATCCCCAAATTCCAAAAAGGTACACAAGCAGTGCGATTGACATTGGTAGATTTTTCATGATCGTTCTTTTTTGTGTGGGAAGAATTAAAACTTCAGGTTAAGGTTAAAGCCAACACTTCGAGTCAGTGGCAGGGCACTGGACTCCACTCCTTGGCTATTGCCGGGAAATAGGTTGTTTTCTGGATCTATGCCCGGTGCGCGGCTCATGAGTATCGAAAGGTTTCTGCCCACCATGGAAATACTGCCACCTTTTAAGAATTTAATCTGGTCGGAAAGGGTGGAGGGAAACTGGTAAGTCAGCGCCACGTTTCTCAGCTTAATAAATGAAGCATCGTACAGGTAGTCGTCCAACGCATCCCTTCTCCTCACAGTAATTGCCCGGTTGTTTACCCGGTCCGCACTGACGTGAACTTGGTTAGGCTCCCCGCTTTCGGTTACTCCTGGCAGGACGACTCCGTTTGCGCGACCGAGTAGGGATTCCGGTGACATTCCCCGATGGTCCAGATCGTAATTGGTTTGGGAGTAAATATACCCTCCAAATTTGCCATCAACCAACACATTCAGCGTAAACGCCCGGTACCTAAATTCATTGATCAAACCACCGGTCCAACGGTGTATGCCCGTGCCGAAAGGAACCACATCCAACGGCACGATAGGCAAGCCGGTTCCGTCGATAATGTCCTGCCCCTGTTCGTCGCGGAGAATCGTGCGGCCCACTATCTGGGAATATTCCATTCCCTCTATGTGTTTGACGAAGGCCTTTGTGGTGGTGGCGAGTATCAGCTCGTTGGAGGTGTCTGAAATTTTCAACACCCGACTGCGGTTAAATGCCATGTTTGCTGTCACTTCCCATTGAAAATCCTTTTGGATTACCGGTTTACCACTAAGCAAAAACTCCACCCCTCGATTACGGATACTTCCGACATTTACGGATACACCAGAATAGCCGCTTGTGCCGGAGATACTTTCAACGGCTATGTCATTGGTGGTTAGCTTATCGTAAAAGGCCATATCAAAACCCAATCGGTTGTCTAGCATCCTGATATCTAAACCCACCTCAAACTCGTCCACATTCAATGGTCGAAGCATATTGTTTGGCACTGTTTGTTGATTGATGGTTCCCAGAGGGCGGCCATTATAGGCGTAACCGAGCAGACCATAGGTAAGGTCAAGCCCGTAGGGGTCTGTATCTCCGCCAACAGAGGCATATGCTACACGCAATTTGCCAAAGCTAATAGCCCGGGGCATTTCGATTGCGTCCGAGAAGATGAAGCTTAACCCCGTAGAGGGATAGAAAAAGTTGTTGGATGCCGGGTTGAGTGTGGAAAACCAGTCGTTACGCCCGGTGAGATTAAAGAATAGGTAGTTCTTAAAGTTCAACTCCATGGTTCCAAACACGGAATTGATCTTTTTATCATACACTTGGGTTGTTGTATTTCGGATAGCCGTGTTATTTACTACATGGAGTTGGGGAATGACAAAGCCCAACCCGGTAATTGACGTTGTGTATCGGTGTTGAGACATGAGGTTTCCACCGAGATTCACCGCCAAGCTGAAGTTTTCATTCAAGTCCTTGTCGATACCTATCAATCCCTCAAAATTGCGTTCCCAAAAATTCATGGTGCGTTGGTCAATTTGCCCATTTTGCCGGAAACCTGTTCCGTCTGGCAGAATATTGTCTCCCTTGAAGGTATAGAAATCTTGTCCTACACGTCCCTGCGCAAATAGCCAGGGCAGCACCTGCCAACGTGCGGTCACATTGGTAATAAATCGGTCCTTGTTGGTAGTATTACGCATTCGGTTGCGGACAAAATAGGGATTTGTGGCATTGAGGTCGGTACCGAGTACCATTTCATTAAAATCATCTCTGTACCCTGGGGCCAATGCGCTAGTTGGCATGTTGCTATTTACAAAGAGTATAGTTCCCGCTGCAGCCGCTTGAGTACCCCGATGCATGTAGCGGTTATTTACCTCTTCATCGATGTAATCCACGTTTGCGGATAAGGTCAGATCCTGGGTTATCTTCTGATTCATACCCAGACTGATATTGTTTCTGTTGATGCCTGCGGTGGAAATGACTCCTTGATTACGCATGTTCGTCACACCTAGCCTGAATGAGCCATTATCTCCCCCTCCTGAAAAAGAGACACTGTTTGTCGTCGTGTGTCCAACGCTGTAAAAATCATCCAGAACTTGATCCTTCACATAAGAATACGGGCGGGCCACTCCATCAAGTTGAATCACCATAGATCCGTCATAGGGAGCTCCCCAGTGGTTTTGTCCGTGATTGGCGGCATCCTGCTGGCTAGCCGGTTTGACTCCTCCATACCCCTGCCCATATTCGTTTTGGAGACGCCAGATATAAAAGGGAAGTTCAAAGGTGGTGTGGTTGGTGATTTCAACTCCCAGACCCCTCTTGCCTGCACCCGACTTGGTGGTAATGACAATCGCCCCGTTTTTTGCGCGGGAGCCATACAAAGCCGCAGCTGTTGCGCCTTTAAGAACTGTGATTTCTTCAATATCATCCGGGTTGATGCTTGAAATATTATCCCCCCAGTCTGGATTGGCACCAGATGGGCTACCAAATTGCGAGTTGTCCATGGGAAGTCCGTTGATAATATAAAGCGGCTGGTTGTCTCCGGAAATTGACGTATTGCCACGAATGGTAACCCGCGACGAACCGCCGGGACCTGAGGCTACTCCCGTCACGTTAACGCCAGCCACCTTGCCGACCAGCGAGTTGGCAAAGTTGGTTTCCCGAGCACGGTTAAAGTCCTCTCCATCGATACGGGTAACGGAATACCCCAAGGCTTTTACCTCTTTCTTGATTCCCAACGCTGTGACTACCACTTCTTCTAAGGCTTTGTCGTCCTCTCTCAATTCTACCAGCATTTCCGAGGAATTGCCTACTGTGACTTCCTGAGTTGCGTATCCTATATATGAAAAAACTAAGACATCTGTGGAGATTAGATCTCCGATTACAAAAGACCCGTCCAAGTCAGTTACCATACCCCTGTTTTTACCCTTTACCAAAATCGACACACCGATTAAGGGTTCACCGGAAACGCTTACTACCCGGCCTCTGACTGTCGTCCATGGCGCCATTGAACCAATTGTCGCCTTAGCTGCGGGACCATCTTTTTTCACAAACGCCTTTTCTTCTTCTTTAATTAGTTTGGCGAGGTGGTTGGACATTTTCCGGAGGGATTTGATTCCCTCTTCGTCGTTTTTATAGATAACCAGATATTGATTGTTTATCAATTTAAAGGTTAACCTGGTATTTTTCAAAATCTTGGCCATCACGTCTTCCACTGAGGCTTGTTCTTCATGGACGTAGTTCACGGTAATACCACTTACTAGCGATTTGTCAAATGTGAAATAGACGCCGTATTCGGTACCTATCTGTTCGATTGCCTCAATTAGGGACATTTCCTTCTTCGGTTTATTCGAGGAAGCCACTGTTTCCGAGTAGACGGCTAACAGCATTATACACATCGCCAATACAATGTTGCTGTATCTAGTTTTCTTCATAGCGCATATTGGTTATTTGGGTTAATTTATGGATTAAGTTCAAGTTTCACATAATGATCCTTTTCGTTAAATCGGATATTCAGGGAAAGCTCCAAGGCTTGACGAACTGTTTCCCAATCGGCGTAGGGAACCCCCACGTAGAGTTCTTTGGCCAAAAGACTACTGTCAGTACTCACGAATTCCTTTCCATATATTTGCGTGAGCTTTACAAGCACTTCCGCCAAGGTTTGATCTCTAAAATTGAGCACTCCTTTTTTCCAGGAAGCAGCTTGAATAAGTGTATGATTGGGGACCAAATCGACTTCTTTTTTTGCTGGATTTACATGGAGCCGATCTCCGGGGACCATCTCTATGGCATCGCTTTCAGTCCCCTTCAAGTGCACGTTGAGCAAGCCTTCGTCAAGATAGATTTCGACCGTCTCTGTTCGGTGGTTAACATTAAAGGACGTGCCAATCACTTTCAGGGTGACCTCGCCAGTTTCTACCACAAAGGGCATCTGGTCGGGAAGACTTTCGATATCGAAAAATGCCTCTCCTTTCAGCAAGACAGTCCGTTGACCACTACTTTTCCAATCCTTGTGCCATGAGATTTCGGAATTCGCATTTAAGCTTACCAAACTGCCGTCGGGTAAGGATACTTCACGGACCTCCCCAAAGGGGGCACTGTAGGTGAGTAAATCGGACGGCTCTGTCCAGAAAGGCATGATAAGCCATGCTGCAACTGCCAAAACTCCCAAAATGGATGCGGCGGCAGCGTATTTCCATGCAGGGTTGGCTTTAATGCGGCTGCTTCCTGATTGCCGATCGGATGTGGCTGCTAGTTCCTTCCATGTCTTGTCCAGCAGCCTATCCAGATCGGATAGGCCACCTTGTCCAAGAATTTCTAAGAACTCGTCATATTCCCGTCGTGAAAGGGTGTTTTCTTTGTATTTTTTAAATAGGTCGGCAAATTTCTTTTTCACAGGTTCTTATAGTTTGGCATGAAGGAGCCCTCGCTTTCAGGGAGGAGCCCTAAAAACAGGTTGCATAAGTCGAAGAAAGTTCCCGCATTTGCTGAGATAAGCATTGCGGAACAGGTAAATCGGGTTTGTCTCTCAGGTAAAACCGGTTAAAATGTCCGTTATAAAAGAGAAACTGGCTGATGTATCAATCAGACCAGTGAAATAAATATTTTTTTCAATTAATTTCTAAATACCCGTCCCTTGCAGCATAATATCCTTTTGGTACCGAATTAACGACAGATAGTTTTTGTTTATCGAATGATTTAGTATATTGTGACTCCGGTTCGTCTCTCAAACGAAAACCTGGGCAATTTGGCCGTACAAAGTTTATATCTAAGTACAAATTGCTTTATCATGGAACATAAGATGAGGGTCTTGCGGGATAGGGTTTACTCCTTTATTTTTAAGTTTGTGAAAAACCCGCAACTAGCAGACGACCTTACACAAGATATCATGCTCAAAGTTTGGCGACGGCAGGATCAGCTTTTGCATGGTGATGACATGAATTTTTACGTCCTGAAAATGGCTAAAAATGCTGTGTTCGACCATTTTAAACATCTATCTAGGGAAAAGGCCTATCAAGAGGAAGTGTGGCGGCGAATGCAAACCGACTCCAACTTTACGGAGGACCAACTTTTTGGAGAAGAGATGGAACTGAGGCTTTCCCAACTATTGCAGGAGCTTCCTGCCCGTCAGCAGCAAGTATTTCAGCTTCACCACGACCAGGATCTATCCCTTCAGGAGATATCAGAAAAGCTACAAATTGCCCCAAATACGGCTAAAAATCATCTGTTTCGAGCATTGAAAGTAATCAGAACCCATTTTAAGCCCGAGTTATTTAGCATGGTGATTTGCTGTTTTTAATATCTCATATTCAGTTTGATAGCAAAAAAAGGAAAAAAATTGAGGATTAATCCCTTCAATCCTAATCCCTAGAATCCCAAGCTTGAAGAAATATTTAGATTTAATCCACTGGACAATTATTTAATATTGGAATAACGAACGTACAATTTCAACTCTTGTCGGTCGAATATGAATTTATAGCCATATCTGTTACTTCAAGATTAGTTCTGGAGTCTGAAAATGAAAAGTCGTGTCAGACAGTTCGAGTTGAAATTGGAATACGTGAGCTGATATATTTTCTGGATTCTTGTTTAAGAAAAGCAAAGGCGCACTGATGATAAAGTCGTCACTACTCCCCACCAAATACTGTGATAAAGGGCTTTTTTGATTGTTTGCACTACTTCTTCCGGAAATATCAAACAGGTCTATTAAATCTGAACCCGCTGGATGATGCCCATCAAAATCTTCGGTGCTTGTAATTTTTAGGTTTGTCAAAATTTGATCAGTCCTTGGCATTTGAGCTGGAGTACAC
>DATHWC010000090.1:0-24189 GCA_035460985.1 Lunatimonas sp. | reverse complement strand
TATCCAATAACCACCACTTCATCCAAGGAAGACGTGTCCTCCCTCAAGGACATATTTATAATATTCTGGCTTCCAACCGCAATTCTTTGTGATTCAAATCCAATAAACGAAAAAACCAAGGTGGCATCATCGGGAACCGTTATAGAATATTTACCATCAATATCTGTGGCTGTTCCAACGGAAGTCCCTGGAACGGAAACTGTTACACCCGGCAATGGCTCCCCATTCTCATCGGTTACCGTTCCGGTAACCGTTATGTCCGCTGTCTGGGTTTCTATCCGCGCGGCAGCGGCGCTTTTCGATCGCTTTACATGGATATTATAATCCACCTGTTTGAATGTGAGATTAGTTTGTTTTGCCAAGCTCAACAGCACGTTATACAGGGAGTTGTTGTCTGATGTTACCCCCACACTGGGGACATCCCGTAGCTCTTTGTTGGTAAATACAAAATTGTATCCCGTGCTTTTTTCCAGTTCCCGAAAAACGCTCTCGATATTTACATCTTGCAGGGAAAGTGACACCGTCACGTCCTCAATGTTTTTGACTTGGGCATTTCCGTTCCACGCCAACAGGAGACTCATGGTAAGGCACTGGAATAGGAAAGCAATGGAGAATAACTTGGTCATGTGCAGTACATGCTTAAGTATGTTTTTTTTCATATCTTTGAATGGTTTGTTTGGGCGATGCCAATTGGTTAAGCAAACATTTACCGACACAGGGATTGCCGTCTCTGTGCCCGGTTAGTACTTGCCATGGATGCACCAACATCCATGGCGTTTTTTTAAAAGAGTTGTTACATAGGCAGAATACGTTTAGGATGATGTATCAAATTTCAAGGTGATCCGGTCCTTATTCACCTGAAACTCAAACCCGGTTGAATAACTCAGTCCCTCCAAGACGCCTTCGAGCGTCTGATCCACAAATTTCCCCGAGAGGAGCACACCCTTTTCGGGACGATTGCGTGTCTCTATTTGGACCCCGTACCAGTTTTCCAAAACCCTGATGGCTTCCCCGATCGGTGTCTGCTCAAAAAGAATGGTCTTTCTTGTCCATGCCAGCACCTTTTCTTCCTGAATCCGCTGCTTACTGTGTATCCTTTTGCCTATTTTGACATTTAGCCCCTCTCCGGGATACAAGTTGACTTCCTGGGGTTCCTGAAAATCCAACACCACGTTCACCCTTCCGGTGAGCAAGGCCACATCAAGAGGTTCACCTTCATAGGCGGTGATGTTAAAGGAGGTGCCTAAGGCCGTGGTAGAAACCGGTCCTGTCTTTACGATAAAGGGCCTTAGGCTATCTTTGGCCACTTCAAAAAAAGCCTCTCCGACCAAAACCAATTCGCGCCTATCCGCTTCAAAATTTTTGACGTATCGTAAAGTACTTCCTGAATTCAGTACCACCTTGGAGCCGTCCTGTAGGGTAAGGGAGGATTTTACGCCCGGGGGGACTTTATGCTCTTCGTAGACCAAAGGGACCGTTATAGGTTCTTTCTCAGGATATTGGTTCGTCAAATTGAATAGGATTCCCAGCGAAAACGCCAATACAAGGATGCCGGCCACTCGATAAAACTGATGGCTAGCCTGATAGTGTACACGGGGCTGCCTATCGGCGAAGCGCTTGAGGGTGCTTTCTGAACTTATAGCGACTATCCTTCTTTCCGTCTGCTTTTCTGTTGGGTCGTTGATGACGTTGTTGATTTTGGACCAGATGTCCTCAATGCGGGATTCGCTTACTTCGTTTACCTCTCTGGATAGGTTTACCAAGGCCTTCCGCGCCAATTCCATATCCGCATATTTTTCCGGGTGTTTTTCCAAAAAAACTTCCCAATAGGCTTTTGTTTCCTCATCGGGAGCGAGGACCCATTTTCGGAACTCCGGGTCCAGCATAAAATCTTCAACAGTATATTCGGTCTTGCTCATAATAAGAAGGCTTTCACTTATTTAAGCCCGGATCTTCTAAAAGTTATCCTTCGGAAAAAATAAATTTTTAAAATTTTTCTGTCCTCTTATAAAAAAACTGACCTGATCTCTTGAAAAAATCCTTACGTCATGATGTCATCCACCGCCGCTGTCAATGGTATCTTTGTTATCATAGCCTTTTTTATGCCTATACACCCGAGCTTGAGTCCATTTATAATTAAAAAAATAGCAGGGGAATTAGTATGCCTACAATAGCCTTCTTCAGCGAGGAAAGTGCTTTCCAAGCCAAGGTATAAACCGAACGAAGGTTAATACCCATTAGCTTGGCAGTGTCTTCGTAGGAAAGGCTTTCGAAAAACAAATACTGAATGACTTCGCTTTGCCGTATGGGAAGTTCTTTCAGGCAACTTGCCAGCTTTTTTTGCAGCAACTCTTCCCGTTGGGCGTTTACAATTTTAACCTCCACACTCTCAAGGCGGTTGGGATAATATGCTAGTGCTTGCCGTTGTCTTTCATTCCCTTTGAACGCCTTTTTTTTCTCTTTATTGATTTTATTGGAAAGCGACCTAAATAGGTATAACCTCACATTGTCGGTAGGTTTGATGTTTTCCTTATACTTCCACAGGTCAATAAAAAGCTCCTGTATACAATCCTCCACGAAGTCCGAATCTCCCGTTATGGAGGTACCCAATTGAAAAAGCACCTTGACATACATCCTGTACAATTGTTCAAAAGCATGTTTATCGCCGGATTTCAGCCCAAGCCAAAGCTCTTCGGCATTAATTTCCTGACTTAAGGAAGTTTTATTGGGAACTCGATCCATAGTAGGTTATTTGGGTTGTATCTTATAAAGTTCTTTAATTATCGGTAAAAAAAAAATTATTAATGCTTTTTCAAACAAATAAAGCCAAAAATACAACTATGATAGAAAGACAGTATGGTTTAAATGAAAAGTCGACCGAATGGGAACTTACCGGATACATCACCTAAAAAGAAACCAAAGACAGGATTTATGATGGCGATCAGCATTTCTTCCCGGTCAAGCCTTTTTGATAAGAATAGATTTCATCTTACAATTTTTTACTTTTTAGAATCTTAAACAAATGGTACATCTACGGTAATTGCCCCTCACTGATTTTAGCAGATCCAGCTGGTCAGGAAATTTTTGACCTGTCCACTGCCATAAATTATCCTCATCACTGCCCCCAATCAGCATGATGGGTTTTCCCTGGTATTCCCAGTTCCAGGGTTTTGGATATAGGGCCGGATATCGCCATTGGGTTCATTTGGATTTTGGTTTCCAAGGCAATGCTGGTTATTTTGTTCTCAGAAAAAAGCCACCCGGACAGTGTCTACAGTCTGTGACGTATAAGTTATGGTGTGGATTTTGTCCGGGGGAATACCAATCCTCCCTTGATCAAAGTTAGGAACCGGCTGCTTTTCGAGTTCTTGCCCGGCCTACTTCATCCCATTAGGAATATAATTCATTAGTTACTGCCCTTCCGTCTCCATAGGATACTCTTTAAGCAATTCTTCAGGTGAATAGAAACCGGTTTTATCTGCTACGGCAGCCCTAACCTCCTTTACCTTATCCGGTTGAATAGCCGAAGCCTGGTTTCCGAATGAATTTCTCACATATGTCAAGACGGCTGCAATTTCATTGTCATTCAACATCCCTTCATAGGGAGTCATAGGTACCTGTCCCGGATATTCTTTTCCAAGCACCTCTATGGGGCCAAGAAGACCCTTTAAGGTCAACTTTATCAAACGATCTTCACTCCCCAATACCCAGTTGGTTCCAAGGATTGGTGGAAAACCTGAGGCAGAAAGTCCTTTCCCATCTGCTTGATGGCAGGTAATGCAAAACCCTTCTCTGGCAAAAATATCTTTTCCCATATTAAAAAGCTCCAGATCGCTTCCTGCTAAATTGGATTTAATTTCTTCCTCTATTTTCTCTTTTACCGAAATACCGTTGAGATGGGCTACAGCGGCTTCATGGGAGTGAACCATCCACTCATCCAAGGGCTTTTTCTCCGCCTCAGCCAAGATCGGCAATCCCTTTTCCTTCTCCAACCAAGAGGCAGCAACAATTGCTTCAAGCCTTACCCTGCCATGTTCATCCCGTACCGCCTCCATCAGTAATTCTGCCTGATCAGCAACTTGATGCCCGGTATAGCGCAATACCCTGACCGCTGCTGTCCTTACCCGGAAATCCTCGGCTTTCAGCAGTTGCCGTAGTAGTCTTTGGTCCACTTTATTCAATCCCCAACTTACCCATAAAGCTTCCAACAGGTGATGCTCATATCTTGGGTCTTTTTTATCCAAATTGGCCGTCCAGCTATTAATACTAGAAAGTACCTCTGAAACATCCCTTCCTCTAAGTTCCCGTCGGGTTCTGTGCCTTGTTCTAAATTCGGGTAGTTTCAGGTTGTCCAAAAGCGTTTCAATATTCGCCCCATCTATTTTGGCCGGTTCTACCAAAGGCCTGGAAGGATAGGTAATGCGATAAACTCTCCCATGAACATGATCCCTAAGCGGGTCTCTGGCATTATGCTGCATGTGTCCGATGAGTACATTGTGCCAATCTATAAAATAAAGTGATCCATCGGGGGCAAATTCCATATCCACCGGCCGGAAATTCCTATCCTCACCGACCACCAAATCCAACCTGTGCTTGCTGGTGTAGCCGGTACCTTCATCTACCATGGTATGTTGTTTCATTCCTAAAAACCCAATTGTATTGTTGATCAATAAATCCCCCTGCACATCGTCTGGAAAATGGCTGCTGGAAACAAATTCCAGTCCGGAGGTAGGTCTTACCCGATGGGCGTCTTCCACTAAATTAACTGACTTGTGGGTGGCTTGGCCATATCTAGGCAATACTGAGCCGGGCATCATCCAGCGGACATCGGGACCGGAGGTTTCGGCAAAGAAATTCTGGCCCCAATCATCAAATGCAATCCCCCAAGGGTTTGGGATTTCAAGCTGTGCGGTTCGCTCGAGTTGACGCCTTGCTGGATTATATCTATAAAAACCGCCATTTGTACCCCGGACAGGACCATAAGGGGTTTCTACATTGGTATCTAAGAAAACTCCTTCCCCCATATATATGGCCCCTGATGGATCTGTAGTGTACGCACTGTGGGCATGGTGCGTGTCATGATCATCAAAACCACTTAGAATAATTTCTTTCGTGTCGGCTTTATCATCCCCATTTGTGTCTGAAAAGAGCATTAAATTCGTGCCTTGGGAAATATAAACTCCTTCCGGTGCAAGTTCGAAGCCAACGGGTAGATGCAATCCATCGGCAAAAATGGTTAGTTTGTCGGCCTTTCCGTCTCCATTTGTGTCCTCAAGGATTATAAGCTTATCGTTTGGTTTACTGTCACCCGGTTTATAATGGGGATAACTTGGCATAGTAGCCACCCACAAGCGGCCCTTGTTGTCAAAGGTCATTTGCACCGGATTGGCCAAATCTGGAAATTCTACTTCTGATGCAAAAAGTTCGACTTTATACCCTTCAGGCACATTTAATCTATCCAGGGCATCCTGTCCATAAAGATATTCAAGACTCCCCATTTTAGGGGTTGGTTCATAATTTGTTTTTACCGGCGGAAGCTTCTTCGTGTTTTGATCGGCAATGTTTACGTCCATTTTTTCTCCTTTAGCTGCCAACCAAATTGCCTCATCTCTAATCGCTGTCATTTCCCGGATTTTAGCAATTTCAGCCGGATAATTGTCCGGGCCAAAAGGATTATAGCGGCGGCCATATACGTGTACGCCGTTGGGAATTTTATAATCATTGTGCCACATCCAGTTTTTTTCCATGACAGCTTCATGGATCGGTTCCCGGTATTCTGCTGCCTTGGGTTTGCCCTTGCCAAATATCTCATCCGCCAGCAAAACAGCTAATTTTTTATACCCTTTCCCATTAAATTGGGACCCATCTATGGTTAAGGGTTCTTTGTTCGATTTATACCAGTTTTGGGATGGGGTAAAAACATCTACAAATAAAACTTGGTTACTTTCAGCCACTTCTTTCATGGCATTTGTATATAAAGAAAGGTTTTCATTTTCCTTTTTGCCGTTGGGAAGATCCATTTTATCGGATAAATCCTCAAAAGCAATGGGTGAGATAAGGGCCAGATTGGGGGGGGAATCTCCATTGTACAATTGGACTAAGGTGTGTTTAATAAAAGCGTCCAACTCTGCTTTATAGTTTTCCACGCCAGCCTGGCCCTGAAAAGATTCATTGTACCCGAAGAAAGCCAAGATAACATCTGCTTTATGCCGGAAAAGCCACTCATCTGGTGTTTCAAAATGACCTCTACTGCCCGATCCCGAGGATCCCCACCTGTACATATCCACATTACCTAGTTCAGTTTGGAAATCCTCCGCACCGGGAAAGGCCCAAGGAGAATCCCTTCCGGAATGGGGCCTGAAACCCGGTGAATTTCCCCCATCACTCATATTCCGGATATACAACAAGCTGTCCGGGTAGCGGACATGCATTTCAGTTTCAAACTCACCGTAATTCATCATCCTAGAGCCTAGGTTATTGCCGATTAATATTATATGAGATCCTTTTTTGAATTCCAGTGGGTCTTTTTGGCTACATTGGAAAGCAGAAAGTAAGAATACTCCGATTCCTACTGTTTTAATACATGTTTTAATAATCTCATTCATGGTCAAACAATTTACAGGTTAGAGGGATGTTAATTTTGTCAAGGAGGGATAAGCATAGGACAGCACCTCAATATTTTTTGCTTCGCCGCGGGGAAGGTAATAAACTTCAGTATTTACCATCTGCCAGGCATCGGGATAATCCTCATTGATCGGATGTATGTTTAATATAATTTCAGTAACTTTTTTCAATTATACAGACAAAGCATCATCTCAAAATCATCAATTTGTGGGACAACGCACTCAATCCATCCATCATTTTGTTGTTTAAATTCCAAATTAAGTTCTGATCTCAACAGTCTTATTTCTTTGACAGGCTTTAGTGGTTTAATGCGAATGGTGGTATTGGCAATGGTTACTGGTTCACGCACAGAGTTACCTAAAAAACCCGAATGATTGATCATTCCTACCCATTCAAATGCCCCGTTAAGGTTGGCTAAGTGTGTCATTTCTATTACCGGAGAAGCATCAGTTTCAATAAACCCTTTAACCTTAAGAAGATTTTTCAGTGAGCCTAAGAATAAAGACCTCTGGGCATAGTTCCCTTTATTATTATATTCAGCACCTATGTTCCATGGAATAAAAACAGTCTCGCCCTGACCATAATTATAATATACTGCTCCAGGAAAATCAGTGATATCACTATCGACATACCATGTAACTTCCGAGGGACCATACATATTACTTGGAAGCAATCTCATAAAACCCTGAGCATTCTCCTTAACTTTGCATTTAAGAAATGTAGAATTCATCATCATAAGCGTAAAGTCTTTTTTCTGTCCAAGAATATGTTTATCCGATTCAGACACCTTGAGATAAGTAGCTTGGGCTTGGGGGAAAACCTCATAGTCCGATTCGACTCCTAATGATTTAAGTCTAATTTTATCCGTTACACCATCTATAGTATTAGTTGAGGTAGCACCGGTGGCGAGTAATTTCCCACCATTCTCAACATAATTATCAAGTTTGGCGATAATCTCATCGCTCATATCCCTTACATTATTTAGAATAAGCACATCATATTCATCAATATTACGAGGAAGCATCTCACTACCCAGCTGGGAAGGATTTATTATATCATACATAATATGCTCTTCAGATAACAATTGTATCATACCATAAGAATCCGCTCCATAATTTTCTTGAACAAGAGCTACATTATTGACAGCTTGAACGTTGGTAAAAAGTTTTTCGTAGGTTTTATGAAAGGAAAATAATTCATTGACTATTGGAATAAACTCCCGATCCTCATAATGAACCAATGTACCAACCACAACAAAACCGAGTGGTGCACCATGTAGCATATTTTCAAGAAACCATGTCCTCAAAAGATTTGGAGAACTCATTATATTTCGATAACCAATAGCTTGGAACCCCATTATAAGATTTACGGGTGACTTGTCTTTATAGGAGCCAAGGATACGCTTAGTATTATTGGTCGCATGATAGATATAGTCCGCTCCAGGTCTCATTGAAGCACCGGATTCTGATGCAATCCATGAGGTGCCTACATCATTGTAGTTATAAATAACCAAATCAGGATTTTGTAGTTTAATAAAATCAGTAACTTTAGTATAAAGTTCATCGGATGTTTCTCGCTGAAACTTCCTGTATTCGTTAATTTGGGGGTCGTCATTATTTTTCGGAAGAGTTAGCCCAGTAGAAGCTTGAAATCTCTTTCCACAGTTATCACATTGACATATACCATGATTAGTGCCGTCATAAGTAGATCCGGTATAGCCCATCATATTAAAAAATATTCCATCAATAGGGTAATTTTCAATCACCTCCTTTAATATCTCTAAAGAATATTTCTGATAATACTCCCCATTAATACAAGTTGACACCACTCCGTTGAAAACCTGATTCTCACCGTTAGTTCCGACGTAAAGCCATTCAGGTTTTTCATCTGCAATACTTGGATGTATTTTGCTAAAGTCGAAACGTGCGATGTACTTTATTTCTTTTTCATGGGATTTTGTGATTAGTTCGCGGACAAAATCCCGCGTTCCCATATACGGATTTTTATACTGAAAAGGTAATTCCGTCTGATAGCTAGCAACTATGCCGCCAGTATTGAATAAAACAGCATTGGCTGATGCGTCAACTAATGTTTGAACATAGTCATTTACATCCATACTGGCACGAATAGCGGGGAAGTTGGTTTGTGTCAATCTTATAGGAGTGCGGTTCCACCAGGTTGAGTCATAGCTCCCAGGGTCAATTGTTGACAGCGAAAAAGGCTTTTCCTGATTGCAGGACATCAATAGCACCGCAATAGAAAAGAAAATTATAATTCTCATTAGGTTGTTATTTAAATTATAAACTGATTTTTTTTGTATCAGATTTTGGATCTTCTTTATACGGACTAAAACTAAATGAAATCTATCGCTATAATCTCATGATCGAGTATCTTTGCTACCGATAGCGTTACTGATCCATCTATAATATCAAACTTTGGTTTCTCATCGCTCAAAAGTAAATGCACCCCTCTCACTTTTATTCCTTTTGGAATTTTAATCTTCACATGAGCTTCTATAGGAAATAAATCCCTAAATGGACCCTTCATCATCATTGGATTGGTTAAATTAACTAGATGGACGGTCATGCTATTTTTTTGTCGCCATACAGCAACATCAACTACCCCCAGTGCTTTTACATCTACTATTGGTTCCTCATTAAGTGCCCAACGAATAGTATTTTGAAGGAGCATGCAATGGTCGGTACTCATAATCTGCCAAAAAGTTCTATCCAAATCTCCAGGAATATATGCTATCCGCCCATTTCCAATTTCACGCAAATAAAGTCCCCTTGTATCCGGTTCAGGTATTCGTTGATAGACATCCTCCATGGGTAAATCCGGATAAGTAGGAATCAGTGTGACAGGGCTGGGAAAAGAGGTTTGTGGTTTTACTTTAACCTGGTGAACAGAATTGATTATTTTATAAGAATTCTCAAGTCCTTTTACAACTGGATGAAATTCTTTGGAAGCATCATTATGTCTAATTCTAAGATAACTGTTCCTCATTGGGCCTTCAACTCCCTTATCAAATGATACACCAAACAGATCTGACAATCCAAAATTAGATCGGATATTTCCTTCTTCATCATATAAAGAAGTCTCAAAGGTTGCCACAAGACTCCCCCCTCCCTGAACAAATTTTCTCAACTGTTCACATTGAGAATCTGAAAGGGCTGCAATGTTTGGAAGAATCAAAAGCTTAAACGGTTTAAGATGCTCATCATCAAGTAACATGTCATTTACCATTTCAAACGTCATTTTATCTTCTACCAAAGCTTGGTACATTCCCAACGAATGATCTTTACTCCCTTCTTGCCATTGCTGACCTCCATATTTCCTATTGGTCTGTTCTGAATAAACCATTCCTATCCGAGCCATAGGAGCGGTATTACGTAAGTAACGTTCACTCTTGAAATAACCCTGGTACATCTTTTCGACAGCACTCATCCAACGTTTATCGTCTATCATTCCTCCGAATTTAACAAAACAGGGCTTCATACCGTTTGCTACACCTTCCGCAACCCATATTCTTATTTCAGCATCATTCTGCACAGAGTCTTTCCATCTAAATTCTTCCTCAATCCCCACACTAAAAATCCCTACAAGGGGTTTCATTCCTAATCCCGCCCGAAGTTCTTTGGCTCCTTTGGCATTTGACCAAGGTGGTATAAATCCTCTTCTAGCTTGTTGGTCAGCAAAAAAGAAGTCTGCATGTTTGCCTGTCAATAATTTATCTGGGAAACCGTTAGGAATATATCTGGCTGTTGATTTTTGTTTCCGAATTCCGGCATCCCATAAGAACCATAATTCCTTTAATCTATCCGTATTCCAGGTCACCCATTTTTGGTAGGTTGGGTCAAGCCTTTCAGTTTTCACTGGAAGTTCAAGACCGAATGCGGCTTGGAAGTTTTTCTTGCAGTGCTCGCAATAACATACCCCGTGACCATGCCAACGGTTAGAAAAAATTCCATCAGGCTGATATAACTCCATAATCTCCTGATTTACTTGGGTCATAAAATCAAAATTGTAGGGGCCTAGTGCACAAGTAACCCAAAGTTCTGGATTTGCCCAATGCCTGCGTTTTTGACCATCAGAGGTGACCGCAATATAATCAGGATGGGCATCATACATCTCCTGTCTGGTGGCATGTGGATCCGTACGAAGAATTACGGTCATATCCATTTTCTTACATTCCTTTACCAAATAACCCAATGGGTCAGAATCTCCCATCCAAGGGCTTTTATGATGTAAAGGTATTTTTGTTGGATAAAAGGCAACAATGCCACCCGCACTCAAGAGAACACCATCTGCATGGATTCGTTTAAAATAATCAAGCCAAAACTCAGGATCATATCTGCCGGGATCATTCTCAACAAATGCCAATTGGGCCCAGCGCATTGCCTTATTAAACCAAAGCTCATCTTCGATTGGCTTTATACCGTGCGCAAAGGATGGAGACCCGGCAAATGTTAATGCACCACCAACAATCGAAGTATTTCTAATAAAATGTCTTCTGTTCATTTTCATGCTTTTTAACTTTAGCAATAAGATACCCTGTTCATGTAAATTATAATTAAGGTTTCATTGAATATTCGTAACCCACAGATAATCAATTGATAAAGTTAAATGTGTTTTGTTAAAAGGCCCGAAAAAAGACCCGTTGAGACTTGTTTCCGGGGTTTTATTTGTGCGTTTTTGAGTTGCGAATCTCAAATACGAACTAAGATACTCCACAACTGCGCATTTTCCAAGACTTTCAGGAATACACTCCTAAATGACACATTTTCAATAATTTATTCTTGGCAAAACTCCACGACACCATGCCCTGGGAGGAACCGGCCGCCTGTCTTTCCCTCCTAAAACCAACATCCCGGCCTACCCATGTGGTTTGACGTAAAGGGGATACAATTAAGGAGGAAAAACAGCATGATTTAAAAGAAAAGTTATTTGAAGGTCCGAAATTAATAGAGCTAGACATCGCACTCACGGATTTATGCCCCCCGGTTTCGTGGGGTTGGGGATTGGGAAGGTAACCGTCAAAGCCACTGGTCGGGTAATCCAGAATAGGGACATAGTTAAATAGCTTAACCTCAAAGCATGTATGGGAAAACCAGACTAAGTGTTTTTCTTGAAGGGATGGGAAGGGCTCATTGTTATAACTTTAGTAATACTGCTTCAAATTAGGCAACTTTTATGGTAATTCACGGCTTTCCGAACAAATGCAAGATTTACATATATTTTCTGTACGCATCACACATAGATTTTTCCAAAAAAAGATAAAAAAATCAGGTATTGCTAATATTAAACTACTTAATATGAAATTATCGGGATTTATGACTGTATTTTTGAGGTAAATCTAAAAGAGTTGTAGTATCCAGAATAATATTTCAAAGTTGATGCTTTCTAACTAAATAATTTGCTTGAGGTATGGCTTATGGCAATGGCTGATCACTCCAGGTTTCTTTTTTCTTATCCCACACTAAGTGATGAATAAAATCCGGCTGATCACCATTTTGAATTTTGTTAAGCTCGCCTGAATCAATAGCTTCTGTAGTCAATCCTTCTGTGCTCAGATGGATAACATTGATATGATACGATTGGTTGCCGGTGAAATGTTGTCCTCCTTTGTCGGGATCTGCAAACCACCAACCGGCATTTCCGGCACCCCGTCCACCAATACTTCCCCGACCCGCTGCCCATCCACCATAACCAAAAGCACGCATGCCTTTTGGATTGTGGGTAATATAGTGGCCTTTGTACTCCCACCCTATGATTTCATCAGTCTGTTTGTCCTTTAGGCAATTGACTCCATAATATTTATCTAAGTACGACTGGGTAAGATTGGGGGTTAGAGTCCAGGATTGAGGTTGATAATATACCACCTCAGTATACGTGTTTTCTGGCATATCGGTAGTAATTCCCATGGGCACACTTCGTCCATAAGTGTGATCATGTGCTTCCGCAAAAAATTTAACCCCATTTCTGTATAAAATTGGCAGCCAATATTCCATCAATCCACGGTTTTTCAGACTCATGTTCAGCCGGGTTGATCCAAACAGACCACGGTGCCAAACTGGGATAATATTTTCATATACCTCGCCTGCGGGTGGGCCGTTTTCAGGTTCGAGCAGGCTCTTGAGCCACAGGTCCTGCCGCACATCAGAATATTGGGATTCAAACCATGGCCAAGTGTCGGTAATTGCGTTACCCCTCCAGTCACGTAAGCCCTGATCTGGTTTTCCCTCCCAATTTTGGCTGTTGTCTAGCGCTACAAGAAGTAGATAATCTGAAAAACTTAGCTTGCCAAAACCACCATGCCCATATCCTTGCTGTACATGATCTGGGTTTATATTGGGATGATCCGGTCGGAACTCACTGTAAAATCCTTCACTTTTAAATGGAAAGTGAAACAGCAATTCCATCCAATTGGCAGCAGTAAACTTTGGGAACCCAGGCTCTGAACTACTTGTAACCACGCATGTAGGCCATCGAATATGGTTTTTATCTCCAGTGTCGTGATTGCCCAGAATGGATACATGTGGAATGATCATATTCAGAAATGTATGACCGTCAATTGTTGCATCATACAAAAAATAACCACTTTTAGTATTATATAGATTGTCTAGGTAAAGTGCCCACCGATTGGCATTTTCACCTGTAACCTGCCCCTCACAGCTGACAAAATCACCCAGTGCCAAAAAAAAATCCGGTTGTAAAAGAGCGGACATTTTTGCATTATCGTGGGCGTATTTATTCCACTCCGGGGATTGATGATCACTTGCTATTACAATTTTCACTGGACGCTGTTCTAGACTGGAAGGCATGGTTCGAAATCGATAAATTTCACCCCCTTCTTTAACTCGAAAGGCATAAACAGTGTTCGGGTGTAGACTTTTTAAGATCACGCGGTTTACCCTTTCCTCTCGATGCCAAAAAGGGTGCGATTCCCCTTCGGCAATTTGCCATTGGGAAACTGCTGGATGTTCGCTGCGGAATTCCAAAAGTGCATTGTGTTCGGGGTTTTTTTCAGGCATGCTATGCCAATTAATTACCATTGCTGTGGTGGCGTCATATGACTCATCCGCAAAACCCCCCAGATTTTTTGCCGGATCAAACAAACCTCTATGCGTTCCGTCGGCAAATTCCATATATGTGCGAATAGCCTCGTTTTGCCCAATATCCGTTGCTCCGGCAATCGTCAGAGTTGTAGCTGTTAAAAAAAGAGCGAGGAGTATTTTTTTATTATTCATCATTATTTTATTATATACTTTTAGATGTTCACACTATTCGGCTTATTATAAATACACCTTAGTATTGGTGGATATATATATGGCTAGCTTAAACTAAATAATTGTTGGTGGTGCCCATAAAACCAATATTGTTTTTTAAATTATGAACTAATTCTATTTATTTCTAATAAAAGCATTACTGAAAATTTAACCAATTTTGGTGTCCACGTGTAAACACCTCACAATCGATAATCTCTTTTAAGAAATAAGTACATGACAAACCGATTGCTTGGTTTGTCATGTCAAAGCCTCCATACAACTACATCTTATTGAGCAGAATAACCAGGATTTTGTTCAAGAACAGCACCGGTATTGCTTTCAATTTCACTAAATGGTATAGGGAACAAATTATTGTATGGTTGTACATCTACCCCGAAATTAGCGGATTCCGGATTTCCATTGCAATATTTTTTTGTTCGTTCATAGAGTAGCCCGAGTCTGCTTAAAGTCAATCTCCTTCTTTCCTCCACACCCAATTCCCTCATCCGCTCATCAAGTATAAAATCTATATCTATTTCATCAGGACTCACTAGCTTTGCATTTGCCCTAGATCTAATCACATTGATATCCGCTGCCGCATTTGCGAGGTCTCCATTAGAAAAATATGCCTCAGATCGTATTAAATACGTTTCCCCAAGCCTTATAAAATACCAATCCGTATAAGTAGCTCCAGCGGTGGATGCGTTCAAAGTTTTTAATTCCGAATCAACGAATAATTCTGACGGATGGTTACCTGGAGTGGTAACTTTGGATTGGTAAGGATAGAAACCCCGAATGGTATCGAAACTGGTTTGTCGAAATACTTCCCACTGGTCTGAAATATTTTGACCATACCATTCTGAAGCCGGATTATTAAACGGAACATCCCTCACAAAATTATATTTAGAATTTCTCATATCATCCCAATCATAATTCCAGATGCCATAATTAAAATGGTCTGTCCCCCTAAAACTGCCTATACCTCTCCCTCCTGTATAATCCGAAACAGCGAGCGGTAAAAAAGGAGTAATTCCCCCTGGATCTTTATAAGGGAAATTATAAACTCTTGGGGCATGTTCCCTTTCATAAATTAAACCTCTCCTACTGGAAGTCTGTAGAACTCCCCCAAGTACATCCACTTCAAACTGAAACACCCATATTCCCTCAGTATTTCCTGATGACCGATTTTGATTTCCTCTCCTGAACAAATCCCAATATACATCACCGGGCTCAGTGGCTCTGCTCCCAAACCTTTGGGACATTAAGGCTGTGTTAGGGTCGTCAATCACCATAGTAGCAGCGTCAATAGCATCAGACCACCTATTCAAAGAAAGGTATACCTCGGCAAGCAAATGGTATGC
This sequence comes from Lunatimonas sp., assembly GCA_035460985.1. Classification (GTDB taxonomy): domain Bacteria; phylum Bacteroidota; class Bacteroidia; order Cytophagales; family Cyclobacteriaceae; genus Lunatibacter. The sequence continues at coordinate 8,936 of DATHWC010000090.1, read as the reverse complement.
TGCTAAATTTGTGATTTCACCGTCCCGTACCGCCAATATTCCCGATAGGTTATTAGCTGCAAATTCCAGATCAGCGGCTGCCTGTATATATACCTCTTGTCTGCTTGCTCTCGTGTAGTCAGTTTTTGGAGTATTAACTTCCTCAAGTTCAATCGGTACCCCACCATATAATTGGGCTAAATTCCGATAGGCAAGTCCTCGAAACAATTTCGCTTCGGCTTCGATTTTTATTTTCTGAACTTCTGTTAAATCCGAAGTTGTGACCCTATTCAATATGGTATTCGCACTAAATATGATCCTATAATATTGTCTCCAATGATTCCTTACAAGAGAAGTTGTTGGATTTAGAGAAGCTAAATAACTTCCAAACCGCTGATTTAAATCTGTGGCTCCATTAAACCCCAGCTCTGTTCCGTACATATGATCAAACGGATTTCTTTCCTCACTTAAAATTTCTCTGGTTAGATAATACAAAGAATATATCGATGCATTAAAATCTTCCGTTGTCCTAAACGAATTTTCAGGACTCGCAAAATCCAAAGGGATTTCTCTCAATATATCTACCTCATTACAGCTACTGGCTGCAAGGGTAAGACACCAAACACATATTTTTATAAATTGTAGATTTTTCATAATGCAGAATGTTTAAATGATTAAAAACTAAAATCCAGCCCCAATGAAACTCCTCGCATCACAGGCAATCCGCTTCTATCCAAACCACTTCCTGTTTCCGGATCCCAGCCTTCCCAATTTGTCCATGTTCCTAAATTTTTCCCGCTTGCAAAAACTTTTAGGCCCTGAATCCCAAGCCTGTCTACCAATGTTTGGTTAAATCTATAGGCTAACGTTACATCCTGAAGTCTTACAAAGCTTCTGTCTCCATAATAAATATATTCAATCGCTGGACCTTGGTCCAGCCGGCGATATCTGGCATTGGGGTTTGAAGGAGTCCAATAATCCACCTCATTCCAGAAATTATTCCTTCGGGCATTATCTCCCTGTTGAAGTGGAGCTTGATTTCTTCCCAAATAACCGTTCCTTACTCCCTGAATAGAATTAATGAAAATTCTCAGAGAAAATCCTTTGTAGTGAAACTCGTTGAGTACTCCAAAATTATAGGAAGGTTCTTCCCTGCCTATAATTGCTCTGTCGTTGGGATCGATTATTCCATCCCCATTTTGATCTACAATTTTATGGGTACCCACAAAAAATCCGGAAGGGGCTTCTTCACCTAACTGGATTATCCCCTCGGATTCATAATCAAAGATCGTATTTATAGACTGACCTATAAACAAGCCACTGGCGACAAGATCATCTTCTACACCATCACCGTCTGCATCCAGACCTAAAAGAGATCCAATCCTGTTCCTATTTGAAGCAATATTAAAATTCACATTCCAAATGAGGTTACCTGTGGAAATTACCCTGCTGTTGAGTATGAATTCTATCCCCCTATTCGCAATTTCCCCAATATTTGAGGTGATTTGATTAAATCCCGTTATCTCAGGGATAACCACATTATAAATTAAATCATTCGTTGTGGTGGTATAGTAATCCAAACTGCCCGAAAATCTGTTTCTATAAAAGGCAAAATCCAAACCGAAATTAAACCCTGTGGTAGTTTCCCACGACAAATCTGTATTGGCCAAATTCACCACTTGCTGGCCGTAAACCGTTGATCCACCATCCCCAAATACATAGGCGGGATATATCGACATTCTTGCGATGGAAGAATACCTATCCACAAGGTTTCCATTAGTTCCGTAAGACCCCCTGAATTTCAAATTATTGATTATCGAATTTTCAAGAAAACGCTCTTCACTAATTATCCATCCGAATCCAAGAGAGGGAAATACGGCAAATTTGTTTTGATCTGAAAAACCGGAGAAACCGTCACGCCTAACGGTAGCTGTCAATTGATATTTATAATTAAATTCATAATTTAACCTTGCCATTTGATATAAAAAGCTTTCATCCCATGCGGCAGAATGGATAGTCTGCATTCCTGCCAAACTTAAATCATTATAACCCAATCTTAGATTATTGTAATTGGATCCTTCAGCACTTGTTTGCTCAAATCTTCTTTCTCTTCTTCCTGCAACAAATGTAAAATCAAAATTATGGATTTCATTTAGCGTTTTTTTATAATTTAAGATATTATCCAAAGTCCAGTCATAAGAATGCCTATTCCGCTTAAAAGCTCCCCCTGTTGCTCCACTGGAATAATCGTTACTATTGTAATGGCGGTTCCATGAATAATTATTCCCGAAATTTAACCGAAAATTAAGCCCATCAATGAATGGTATATCCATGTCTGCATAAAAGTTACCAAACAAATTATTCCTTTTATCAAAATCATTTCCAGAAGCAATCAGATATGGATTGTCTGTATTTGCTTGATTGGGGTTAAGGATAAAATTACCATTTTCATCTCTTGGAGTAACCAATGGTGCCATGGTGGAAATACCACTCAATGAGGGTATTTCTCCAGAAAAATCCGAAAAGGAGCCGAAAGTCTGAGCGCCTACTTTAAACCAACTTAAAATTTGATTTTCTAGGTTAATTCTGGTAGTGATCCTTTCAAATTGATCATTCATTACAAAACCCTCTTGCTTGGTGTATCCCCCAGAAATAAAATAAGATAAGTCTTCCGTAGATCCCCTAACTCCTAAATTATGGGACGAAATGAAACCTGGGCTGGTTGTATTATCCCACCAATCATAGTTGTTTCCATTCTCATATCCTTCCCGTAGAGCCGGATTGTTCACAACATCTGAATAACTAAACCCTGGCTTTAACTCGGTATATTCAGGAGCCATGTAGGCTGTTTCCCAATCAATATCAAAGGATTTCTTAATGAATCCATCTCTGTCTAACAGTGAAAGTGTGTTGGTAGGATTTTGTGTTGTAAACGAACTGGAGTAATTAAAAACAGGTTTTGTACCTTTCTTCCCTCCTTTGGTGGTAATCAAAATAACCCCATTCGCAGCCTGGGCTCCAAATATTGCCATACTACTAGCATCCTTTAAGACATCAACTGATTCCACATCATTAGGATTCAAATCACTTAGACTTCCCGTGAAAATTATCCCGTCAACTACCAAAAGAACATCCCGGTTTCCACTTAAAGTAGTCCTGCCTCTGACGGATATGGAAGGGTTTTGACCAGCCCTATTTACTTGGCCCACATTTAACCCAGGCACAGTTCCTTGCAAGGATTGAGCAATATTGACATTTGGAGACTCCCGAAAGGCTTCTATGTCTGCTCTTACAACCGACCCAGTTAAATCACTTTTTTTCTGAGTTCCATAGCCAACCACAACTATTTCTTCCAATGATGATTGATCTTCATTCAATGTGATATCAACCGTGCTTTGCGCCCTCACTTCCACAGATTGGGATGCGTATCCAATGTAAGAAAATACCAAAGTAGATCCTTCTGGCGCATTAATAGAATATTTACCATCTAGGTTAGTGACAGTACCTACACTGGTTCCCCGAACAGAAATAGTAGCTCCTGGCAAAGGATCCCCGTTTCCATCGGTTACAGTTCCCGAAATGGTAATATCAACCAACGCATCCTTAATGGATAAATCCTCCATCTGATCGGGTCGCTGTGCGGACCTCCTTACATGTATATTCTGATTAACTTGCTTAAAATTTAACCCTGTTTGTCTTCCAATTATGGATAATAACTCGTAAACACTTTGGGTTTCTCTTCCGGTGGTTACCCTTGGCATATTCTTTAATTCCTTATCTGTATAGACAAAAATATATCCAGTCATTTTCTCAATAGAAGAAAATACCTTTTCAATTTTTGTATCCTCAAGGGTAAGTGATACCATTACTTCGTCAATATCCTTAACTTGGGCGTTTCCGTTCGAGGCAAACAGAATACTCATAGATAGACATTGAATCAGAAACGCGTAAGTAAATAGTTTGGTCATACGTATGACATGGTAGAGTACAAGATTTTTCATACCTTTACATTGTTTGTTTTTAAAAACTATGGTGAATGGTTTTAGATGAACATGTGCCGGAATTTCCCTAGTAAGACATTCCGGTAATTAATTAGGCTGGGGATGTTGGAGCATCCTCAGCTTTTTGTTGTTTTTGGGTTTCTATCATAGGCCGTTTAATCTTAATCTTTAAATATTATTTTTACAATTTCTTTGTCAATCGAAAAGTCAAACCTTGCAGAGAATTTCAGTCCTTCCAACACGTTTTCCAATGTTTCATCCTGAAATCTTCCGGAGAGCAATACTTGATCCCCTGGCTGCCTAGCTATTTGAATTTGAACGCCATACCAATTTTCAAGAATCCGTATTGCTTCTAGTAAAGGTGTTTTCTGAAAAATGATCCATTTTTTTGTCCATCCAATTACCAAGTCCCTGTCAAAATCAGTTTTGACGAACCGATCATTTTCCATGTGAATTCTTAAAGCTTCTCCTGGATCTAAAATTACAGTTTCTTTCATAACCCCCTCCCTGTTTACCGCTACCTTCCCGGTCAGGAGGGAAACGTCCAATGTTTCCCCATCATAGGCTCTGACATTAAAGCTTGTTCCCAAAGCCGTGGTTTTGATATCCTTGGAAGTTACGACAAAGGGCCTATTACTGTCCTTGGCTACAATGAAAAAAGCCTCTCCTTTTAAATGTACCTCTCTCCTATCCTTTTCAAAATCCTTGACATACTTTAATTCACTCCCTGAATTCAGGATGACCTGCGATCCGTCACTCAAGGTAAGGTGTGATTTTACCCCCGGTACGGTCCTGTGTTCTACCATAGCAACAACAGGTATATCTACCTCGGGAATAACAGCATCGGAAAAGAACCAGCTGTACATAAAGCCCAAACTAAAGGCCATCAGGAGGATACTGGCCACCCTAAATCTAAATGTGTCAAAGAATTTAAAACCAGGGGAAGTATTTTGAGCCGATCTTTCCAAGGTACTTAAAGAATTTAGCGGAATCACTCTTGTCTCCTTTGAAGGAGACTTCACTCCTACCACCTCTGACATTTTATTGTCAATATCCTTCCACAAATCCGACATCTCTGTATCCGACATTTTCGGTTGAGTCTTCGAGTTTAAACGGAGAATGATTGCTCGCGCATCCCTGGCCTCTTTGTATTTGGAAGGGTTTTTTATCATCAATTCCTCCCAATAAAGATTGGACGCTGCATTGGGTTGTAGCACCCATTTTTTAAAAGACGGGTCTAAGACAAAATCTTCTGTGGTATAATTGGAAATATCCATTTTAAATTTAATTCACACACATAAGTCGCAATCATTAAAAATCTATCCATCATCGGTGGGAAAATTTTCATTTTTACAGAAAATTTAAAAATCTATTAAAAATTATACGATAGTTGCAAAATAAGTGCGGACATAATAAAAATTTGAGAATGCTTTTAGCTAAAAAAACCCAAAAAAAACATGACGATCAGAGCAAATCCCTTCTTTAAACTGGCAATGGCCTTCCATGCTAATGTGTATACCGATTGTACATTAATGCCCATAATAACAGAGGTATCTTCGTAGGAGTGGTTCTCAAAATAAAGCAACTGGATCACCTCATGTTGTCGAGAGGGAAGGGAATTAAGCACTTCCGTTAGGCGGCTCCCTTTTTCAATGGGATTTTCCGGATCTATCTCCTGATCATCCCCCAAATTCTCCTCCATTTCCGGAATCAAATTGCCATAACGCTTCTTATCCTTTCCTACTTCCTTATGGATTTTGTTGCTAAGGCATTTAAAAAGATAAAGTTTAACATTATCTGTGGTTTTAACCGTATATCGGTACTGCCATAAATTCAAAAAAACCTCCTGTATGCAGTCCTTCACCAGACTTCGGTCACCTTTGATGGACATGCCCAACCTAAAAAGCTCTTGGGCATACCTGACATACAATGCCTCCATTCCAGCCCTTTTACCCGACTTTATTTGAAGCCAAACTTCCTTATCATCCAAGGCTTGGCTTGGTTTATCAGCGTGGCGGTCCTTGTACATAATTAGGTATGATGGGTTTATTGCCTTCGAAAATAGGTATAAATGAATAGAATTAAAAAGGATTGGGAGTTTTTTGGCGTTCAGGGCCAAAAATACATCATCTCGAAAGTTGATTAATTTGATTTTTCGATTTAGTTGATTTGCTGTTTAGCCAATTTTCGCTCACAAGGCCACCGGAAATGCCGATATTTGGCTTTGAATTCAACCAGAGCACTCAAATAGTCTTTGAGTTCCTTTAAAACCTTTTCCTAAGGGCAAAAACCAAACGCTGTTTTTCCTTTGAAATGGAGTGTTGGCATGGTATTAAAATTCGTTATCAAGTATATTTTTTATTTCACTTTCCAATGGTTTCAGATCTTTAGTGGCAAAGTAAATTCTTTCCATTTTTATTCCATGATAGGCATGAATGATAAAATTCCTGAATGAGCGGGGGATATGCCACGGATAATTATACTTGGCTAAAATCCGCTCGTCTATATGCCTAACCGCTTCACCTATAACCAAAAACTGATATTGCACCGCACTTTGAATCATGCTGTTTTGCATAAATTCCAGTTCGTCCACCCCGGCAACAAACTGTCTGATTAACCCTATCGCTTCAAGGACATGTTCAAGCCGCTCTTTTGGTGTAGGCTTATTCATAAATCTTCAATAAACTGTCCGATGCCGTTCTCAAGACAAAGTCTCTCAACTGCCCCTTTTCCACAATGTCCACCTTTCGGTCAATTTGAATCTCTATAGCATGGGCTATATCAAGAAGATCAAACATGGAATATTTTTTCTTGGTATTGAATTCTATTATTAGATCCACATCGCTTTCCGGATTTGCTTCCTCCGATGCCATTGAGCCATATAGCCAGGCAGCGGCTACTCTTCCGTCCTTCTCCAACACTTTTTCTATTGTGGATATAAGTGTTGGCAGTCCAAGTTTTGTCCGTGACATATAACCAACTTTTTCCTCCGCTACCTGCAACGCTTCGTAACCTAAGGCTTCCTCCGCAACCGCATAAAGTAATTTGTCAGATAGCCACAAAAGAAGCAGTTCTCTTTCTTTCACCTTAAAATACTCGGCAAGTTTAATTACCTGTTCACGGCTTGCGTTGCGCTTTCCTCTTTCCATTTTGCTTAAAATTGCCTGGTCAATATCGAGATATGCCGCAACGGTCCGCAGGGGTAATCCCTTTTCCTCCCGTAGTCTTCGTATAGCTTCACCTAAACCAACCATATAATGGATTTTTTTGTAAAAGTTTTGAATTATTTTCTTTTGAAGAATATTGTCAAAAATACAAAAAAATTCTAAAAACTGTTTCCCTCCTTGGATATTGGATATTAATGAAATTTTACCCCCTTTTACGTCATGGAACAATTTTCATCCCATATTGTAATCGATCCGAGTATCCGTTTCGGAAAACCTTTTATTAAGGGTATGCGTATTGACGTTGTTGATATACTTCAATGGCTGTCCTCCAGTATGAGTTAATCCTTGCGGATTTTCAGCTATTGAAAGAAGAACACATCCTAGCGGCACTTGCATTTGCCGCCAATCGGGAAGCTTTTATCAAAATCATGGCCGCATAGCATGAAGTTGCTTTTGGAAGCAAACATGTCCTGACGTTTGGTAAGCAAACTCAGCGCCCACTATTTAACACCTGTGCTGATCAATTTTCTATTGTTAAAAACTTTGAGGATTTTTTCACTATTTCTTTCCGATAATATATCGCTTTCGGAAAATTGCGTCACTAGGATCTCCTGACTCCCGGTTCGGTTGAAATCATACGTGATGTAAATCGTGCCATCGCTGGTTTGCTGACCATCCGCATAGGATACCCCAGGCCGCTCATCAAGCAATAAGCCATTTGACCAGGTGTAACCATCGTCTTTCGATATAAATGCCATCAAATGGGAACGGCCAATTTTTTGGTCTATGGGCCCATGTTTCACCAATAAGAGACTGCCAGAATTGAGCCTGTATATAAAAAACCTGGCGGATGGATGCTGTATCCTTGATGGAACGACAGGTGTCCAAGTCAATCCCCGATCCATGGAGGTGGCTTCACCAATTCCGTATTTGGTTCGAATTAACATCCATAGAGATCTGTCTTTCCGTTCAACTATCATATGCTCGTCGTAGGCACGCACTTCATCAGGTACGGAAGCTCCGCCCCGCACATTCCAAGATTGGCCACCATCTGATGAGACAACCATTCTGGCATTTTCTTTCTCCATTTTCCACAATGAAACGGGAAGAACCCACTCCCCCGTGGACAAAACAATGGGTTTACACATCATTACCCCATCGGTAAGGCGTTTTGGTTCGCCCCACTTAGGGTTGCCGACTTCGGGATCTTCAATATCCAAGGCCCAAACACCCGCTGCTGTGCCTTCCGTAACCAAGGCCCACGTACCACCGGTTTTTGCGGTTGCCTGAGCCCAAAAAACCTTGATTGAACCATCCGGAGCCAGCCAAATTTCCGGGTCAAACGCCCTCACAGGTCCTGGCCCATCCGGATCGATGACCAATACTTCTTCCCAATTTTGACCGTTATCGGCACTTGTTGCCAGGACAACATAATTATTTAGGTCTTCACCGGGGGTTATACCTGCATACCAAACCGCCCACATCCGTCCTTTCGGACTTACTGCCAAGCTTGATATACCGCTAAACTTCCTGCTCTCAATGGAATGTTGCTGTGATATCTCGGAACCATTTATTAGTTGTGGAGGATCAAATTCAGGTTGGTTGTCTTGTGCGAGAGTTCCATTAATATAGGCGCAAAAAATAACGGATAATCCTATAATTCTTTTGAAGTAAGTCATTGATAGGGTGCTTTTTTGATTTGCTAAAATAGAATAGACGTCATAGTTAGGTACAAATTAGTTGAACATGGTGGATTTTGCCAACTTTGACACTTATATTTATTAAGACT
>DATHWC010000089.1:0-26551 GCA_035460985.1 Lunatimonas sp. | reverse complement strand
ATCAGCTTTTCTCCACCAGGTTTTCAACTGGAACCTTATTGCCAATAAGGTTAAGATCCTTTAGTAGCTCCATGGTGGATTCTAGCGAATCGGATGCGACGCTTGAATCCGACGCCCAAGTTGTCATACCAAACCAATCCTGAATACCTGCCTTTTCAATTCCATAATAAGCAGAAATCTCTTCGATTGATAATGCTGTGCGGGATTTCAATTCGGTGCTTTTGGCATACACTAAATCCCTAACCTTCATAATTTCAGCAGGAAAATTCCTAAGGGCATTTTCCGAAGCCACCAGTACGAAACACGGCCAGGGAGTAGGTATCTCGCCAATTCGCCGAAACTCACCAGAGTCGACTAAAGGTTGGGTGGTGAATTTCTCCCACAGGAAAACCTTTGGTGTGGCCTTTCTAAACGCTTTTTGGGCACCTTCTAAATTCCCGACAATTTCAAATTCCAAAGAATCTGTTGACCATCCCTGTTGCTTGGCCAATAAAAACGTCATTAAATGGGATCCGGACCCCATTCTACTTATTAAATAAGGGACATTTTTAATATCATCAAGTTCCATTAACTTGGAGCTTGCCGGAACATGGATACCCCACACCAAGGGCGACAGCACGTGAAATCCGATGATTTTGCCAGGATTTCCTTCAATTTTATCCTTTATAAAACTTTCTGTCAGTATGATTGCCAGATCGGTTGAATTCTCCCGAATAGCCACATTCATGGCCCCTGAGCCTCTCGATTCGTTTTCCCATTCCAACATTATTTCTTGGGTCAATAACGGCTGTTCGTTTACCACTTGTATCCAAGGAAAGTTGAAATGCTCAGGAACACCTAAGATCCTAATTTTTTCCATAACCCAAATATAAAAAAAATGCGGTTGAAAAATTTATATTTAAACTTCCAGATAAAGGGGATTAAGCATGGTTATTGTTATCTTTGATGCATATTAGTCAACTTTTATTCTTAAGTTGGCTGTTTTACAGTCATTGAAAAAAATATTATACTATGAAATTCAAACCAGGAGTAAAATACGGTGAGGAATTAAAAGACTTACTAGCCTATGCAAAGGAAAGTGAGTTTGCCATGCCAGCTGTCAACTGTATAAATTCCAATACCGTTAATGCGGTGTTGGAAACAGCAAAGAAAGTAAATTCACCAGTTATGGTTCAATTTTCTAACGGTGGTGCTCAGTTCTTCGCCGGAAAGGGACTTCCTAACGATAAACAACAAGGGTCAATAGCTGGCGGTGTATCGGGTGCAATGCACGTGCATAAAATGGCTGAGGCGTACGGAGTGCCAGTAGTATTACATACCGACCACGCAGCTAAAAAACTCCTCCCTTGGATTGACGGGCTGTTAGCTGAAGGAAAAGAATTTTATAAAGCATTCAAAAAACCTCTATTCAGTTCACATATGCTGGATCTTTCCGAGGAACCTCTTGAGGAAAACATCAGCATTTCTGTGGATTATTTTAAGGAATTCACAAAACTTCAGATGGCGATAGAAATCGAATTGGGAGTCACAGGAGGTGAGGAAGACGGTGTAGACAATACGGATATTGATAGTTCGAAATTATATACACAGCCAGAAGAAGTTGCGCATGCCTACGAAGAGCTGAAAAAAGTAAGCGATTTGTTTACGGTTGCCGCAGCTTTTGGAAATGTACATGGTGTCTATAAGCCTGGAAACGTTTCTTTAAAGCCAATTATCCTTAAAAAATCTCAGGATTACATCAACGAGAAATTCGGTACAACCGGAAAACCGGTCAATTTTGTCTTCCATGGAGGATCCGGTTCGACAGTTGAGGAAATCAGGGAAGCGAACAGCTACGGATCCATAAAAATGAACATTGATACAGACCTACAGTGGGCCTTCTGGGAGGGAATCAAACTTTATTATAAAGATAAGGAAGGATATCTCCAAACCCAGCTAGGAAATCCTGAAGGATCTGATAATCCGAACAAGAAATTTTATGATCCCAGGGTATGGTTGAGAAAAGGTGAAGAAAACTTTTCCAAGCGATTGGAAGTTGCGTTTGACATGCTCAACGCAATAAATAGAAATTAACTCATTCATCTATCGCATAAAAAAAGGGACAAATTAAATTGTCCCTTTTTTTATGCTGTCCTTATTTGCGCAGACCTTTCTGGTTTTGTCGATAAACACTAGTTACTTAATAAACGGGTGAAACCTGAACGGTTTTTCTTCATAGGGATCGCCTGCTTATACGAAAGTACTGCGGAGTAGGGATTGATTAGGTGGATAATATATTGGCAATTCTGAGTTCATCTTCATCGACTTTTTTATCATCGACTATAGCCCGCTTAATCGGCGTAAAAACAATCTTATTATTGATCACACCAACCATCACGTCATACTTGCCGTGTAAAAGACCCTCTACGGCCGATACACCAAGCTTGCTGGCGAGTGTCCTGTCAAATGCTGACGGAGCTCCTCCCCGCTGTAAATGCCCTAAGATGGTCACTTTGATGTCGTAAGTCGGAAGGATTTTGCGAACTTTCTCGGCAATTTCCGTTGCGCCCCCACTTTTCCCCCCTTCTGCTACAATGACAATGTTACTTTCCTTTTTGGCTTTTTCCCTATTTTTAAGCCTTTCTAGGAGCATTTCCACCGGCATCTTCTTCTCAGGTATTAATATGGCAGCGGCGGCACTTCCAATACCCGCGTTTATTGCGATGAATCCGGCATCCCGTCCCATCACCTCTATGAAGAATAGTCGGTCGTGGGAAGTTGCAGTATCCCTTATTTTATCAATCGCCTGAATTGCCGTATTGCAAGCGGTATCAAAGCCGATTGTAAGATCAGTACCAAAGAGGTCGTTGTCAATGGTGCCGGGTAAGCCGACTGCTGGGATACCATACTCCTTATAGAATAAATGTGCCCCCGTTAAGGAACCGTCTCCGCCGATCACCACCAAAGCGTCAATCCCATTGCTCTTCAGATTTTCATACGCCTTCTTCCTTCCTTCCGGAGTTCTAAATTCCTCGCTTCGCGCGGATTTGAGAAAAGTCCCACCCCGCTCCAATACATGGGCAATGGACCTGCTGTCCATTTTTCGGATATCATTATTTATCATCCCTTCGTATCCCCTGTAGATACCAAAAACATCCAAATTATAATAAAACCCCGCTCGAACAACCGCCCGAATAGCGGCATTCATCCCGGGTGCATCCCCACCTGAAGTAAGTACGCCTATTTTCTTTATCGTATTTTCCATGTACTATATCAAAGGTCTCTAAGGTTTTTAAATATTATCTCAGCTGCCGCGAAATTGGTGGCAAGCGGAACATTGTGCACATCGCAGATTCGCATAAGCATCTGAACATCGGGTTCGTGTGGATGCTTACCCAAGGGATCCCTAAAAAAAATAACCATATCCAGCTCTTTCTGGGCTACCATGGCACCAATTTGGGCGTCACCACCTAGTGGTCCAGAAAGCAACTTAATGACTTTAAATCCGGCTCTTTCTATATGCCGTCCTGTTGTACCGGTAGCTACAAGTTCTATTCCTTCCAATGCTTCCTTAAATCCACTTAAAAAATGGACCATATCGGCCTTTTTCCCGTCATGGGCAATCAATGCGATTTTCATATTTCCTGATAGGTTTGAAACTCAAAGTTACGTATTAAAAAGCAACCGCCTATCATCATGTAGGGGGTATCTCATTATTCCTTCCGGAAATTTTATTTGGTTAAAAAGTAGGAAACCAATTCTTCCCACTCTTTTTCCAAACTAACTTGGGATCTCGGCCTACCAGATCTTCTATACCAATAATCCGCATTGGACTGATCACCTTCTTTACGGTGAAGATAGGCATGAACATAAGCAGCGTCTTCCCCAGGAAGTTGGTCCACCAGATCGTGGGCACCCTGCCAGTCACCTTTTCCATCAAACCAAAGTGCTCTTAAATAGACCGAAAGATGACCAGGAACTTCATCCAGGTCCAATTGCTGCTTAAATTCTGAGACTGTCATAGCGAATCTGTTTGTGGCAGTGCCAAATTAAACACATAAAATGTAAGCCACCAAAAATCACAATAAGTTTTAACCACTAAACTCCTACCGTAATACCAACTTCGTATATCGGAATAAGTATAACGCGTTCGAAGGAATCTACTAATCTTACGTTTGTTTTCCTCCAGAGCACACCAAATTCTCCCCTATTATGAAGTATCACAACTACTAGTAGGGATCTATATCCACTACGAAACGAGTAGCTTTAAAGTCTTTTTCCGCCCGCACCTGGATTAAGCAATCTTCTAAACCCTGTCTAAAAACTGCATGATGATTTCCGGATCGGTCTATTTTGGCAAAAATCTCGAATATATATTGATTCTTGATCTTACCAACAAGGCCCTTCTCAGGACCAAGCATAATCTTACGCACTGGAATTTCTGCCAGCAACTGAAATAAATGGCGGGCCGCCCTTTCGGTGTTCTTAAAGTCTTTGTGTTTAACGGTCACCTTTATCAATTTGACGAAGGGTGGATAAAAAAAACGTTTACGCTCACCCATTTCCTGAAGATAAAAATTGATATAATCCCCATCCATTATCTGCTTGAAAATGGGTAGATCCGGCTTGCGGGACTGCAGGACCACCGTTCCGTTTTTATCCCGTCGTCCAGCACGCCCTGCCACTTGGGTAATCATCTGAAAGGCGCGTTCACCAGACCGGAAATCCGGAAAATACAGCATGCGGTCAGCGTCTACAACACCCACTACTGTAACTTTGTCGAAATCCAAGCCCTTGGAGATCATTTGCGTTCCTACTAAAATATCAATGTTACCCGCTCCAAATTCCTCCAAAAGCCTTTGGTATCCATATTTGCTCCGAGTGGTATCCAGATCCATTCTGGCAATGCGTGCTTCGGGAAAAAGCAGGCTGAGGTTCTCCTCTATCCGCTCGGTTCCCACACCTACCAATGTCAATTTTTGGCTGCCACAGGCAGGACAAATCGGAGGTACTTTTTCCTTAAACCCACAATAATGGCAACGCATCTCTTCGGCAAATTGGTGATAGGTGAGGCTTACGTCACAATGTTCGCATTCAGGAATCCAGCCACACTCCTCACAGGACATATAGGGCGCATATCCCCTCCTATTTTGAAAGATCAATACCTGCTCTTGATGATTTAATGCATCCTGAATTTTCTCCCGTAGCAACCTGGTGGAGTCTAGTTTGTAAAGGTTTTTCTTTTTATCCGAAAGAATGTTTGACAGCAAATACTGGGGCAATTCGGCTTTTCCGTACCGCTGATTGATCTGTACTAGGCCATATTTACCGATCCTTGCATTGTAATAGGATTCAAAGGAAGGAGTTGCACTTCCAAGGATGGTCTTGGCTTGATGCAGCCAGGCTAACATAATGGCGGCATCCCTGCCCTGGAAGCGGGGCGCAGGGTCAAACTGTTTGTAGGAAGGTTCGTGTTCTTCATCGACTAGTATAAGGCCCAAACTGTCGAAAGGCAGAAAGACCGCAGACCTCACGCCTACCACAAAGTCATACTTCCCCGACAAAACCCCAAGCCAAACTTCCACCCGTTCATTGTCCGAAAACTTGGAGTGATACACCCCCATCTTACTACCAAACACCCGCTGTAGGCGGTTTACAATTTGAGTCGTCAGGGCAATCTCCGGCAGCAGCAACAAAACCTGAGATCCACTTCCCAACACCTCTTGAATCAATTGAATATAGATTTCTGTTTTTCCACTACCGGTGATTCCCTGCAATAAAACCGTCTGCTTCGTTTCAAACTGCTCTTTAATGGTAGAAAATGCTTCTTGCTGGAAAGTGGCAAGTTGGACCGTTTCCTGCAAAATCGGAATTTCCTCAAACCTACTGATGACCACTTTAAACTCCTCCAAAATCCCGTTCTTAATCAACGTCTTTAACGAACTCTCTGACAACCCCGCTTTAGCAAAAAGATTTTTCAATACCCCTGAATCATTGAGCTCAGGTTGTTGATAAACAGGTATAAGCTGTAGGTATTTCAATAGTATTTCTTCCTGCTTAGACTGGCTTTTAAGGGAATCAAATAAGGATTCCAATTCCTTTTTGTTATTTAAAAACCTGGAACTAAGTTTGATTCTAGTTTCCTTTTTAGGTTGATACTTTTCCTTTATCTCCTCGAAAACGAGCACTGCTTCTTTTATCAATAGACTCTTTAGGATAAGGTGGGCGGACCTCATACCCAACAAATCACTACAAGCCTGCATATCCAGTTCTTTTTTATCCTGCAGGACTTCAAGCAGGACAAGCTCCCTGGAATCCATGGGGAATCCGGGGTCGTCCATTTCAAAATCAGGATGAAGCTGAATTTTGCTCTCGCTGCTAATTTTCAAACCGCTCGGCAACGCAGCATTCATCACCTCGCCGATATGGCAACAATAATAGGAAGACATCCAACCCCAAAAATTAATTTGCAGGGCATTGACTACAGGAGTATTGTCCAATAGATCCAAAATCAGTTTGGCTTCATAAATAGCTGGAGCCTTTCCGTGTACTTTCGCAACAATACCCGTAAGAATTTTTTTCTTGCCAAAAGGAACAATTACCCTAAACCCTATACCTATCAGAGATTGAAGCGTCGCTGGAATACGGTATGTGAAAGTTTTAGGTATGGGTACAGGCAAGATAATATCCGCATACATAGCCTCTAGCTTGTCTTCCTGAATGGTATTTCCAAATAAATCTTCCAACTTGTAGTTAAAACGTTTGCTTTTAGACGGGATCAGATATTGTTAAATGGATTCAAGTTGCCGCTTTACGCCCTCAATTTCAGAACAAAAATCTACTCGGGGGGATAATTCCTCCATTTCATTAAGCAAATTACGCAAAAAAGTTTGATGGGACATGCTTTCTGGGTGGAAGGGCTTGTGTGCAAGTGAGGTTTGAATTCGTTTAATTCTTTCCCATAAAGATTGAGTTTTTTGGTCAAAATAAACTTTTTGAAACTCCTGCCAAATATATTCTTCCGCAACCTCGGAAGGGTGAATAAGATCTGGCTTGTAAAAACGATAATCCCTAAGATCATCAACCATCCATTCATAGCTTGGAAAATAGGATACCTGCGCATGGGTCTCTGCCAATTCATGGCAGAGAATTCGAAGGAGACTTTTGCTGAGTTGATTCTCAGGAATTCCATCTTTGATGTGGCGCACAGGGCTTACCGTCAGGACTAGTTGGATATTTGGCTGAACTCGAATCATTGCTGCATAACATTTGCTAAATGCCGATTTCATCTCAGACAAATTTAAAAGTCTCTTTTCAAATAGTCTACTAGGCTGTTTGTGACAATTGGCCACGATAAGACCTTCGGGTTGTTTTTTATAAACATAGGATGAGCCCCATGTGAAAAACACATGGCTGGCTTTGGAAATCGTGTCCGAAACATTGCTCTGAATGACTTGCAACCGTTGATTCAACTCCTTGAAAGTCCTGCCAAATAGGGTCGAATGGGTTAAATAATGGTAATGATATCCATTTGAATCCAAGAACCCTTCACCTGGGAGTGAAATTTTTAGGAGTGAATTAGTTATCAATTCGCATACAGTCACCGGATTGAAAATCACACCAAAAGGATTGCCCAGCACATTCATTTTGCCTAACCCCATCCTATGGCCAAGTAGGGAAGAAAAACAGGACCCCATGGTAATAACCGGATGGTCGTATGTAACCTTATTTTGTTGAGGCTGGATTGAAAAATTTGTTCTAAATTCCATATGGATAAATGTAAACAAAAAACCGAGTGGAAGCAAAACACACATTTATTCGTGAGCGACTACCTTTTTGAGGTAAACATAGGAGATGCAATTATATACAAAGGGGCTATAAAAATCCATTGAATAAAGCCGATAAAAAAAGTATCAAAAAAAAAAGCCCGGATAAACCGGGCTTTTTGAATATTTATTCTGCTACTACCACAAATTTTACGGTAGTCTTTACTTCCCGATGCAAATCGACTTCTGCTTCAAATTCTCCCGCTGTCGAAACCGGCTGGTTGATTGAAATTTTCTTTCGGTCTACTTCTATGCCTTTCTCAGCAAGTGCATCTGAAATCTGCAAGGTAGTCACTTTACCAAAAATCTTCCCGGAATCACCAATCTTGGCTTTGATCTCCAAGGTGGTAGTGGCTATATTTTCGGCTAACGCTTCCGCACTTGTTTTAATTTTTTCTGCCTTATGTGCTGCTTGCTTGATGTTCTCTTCCAGAACCCGCTTGTTAGAAGTAGTTGCTAACACGGCAAAACCTTGGGGAATCAGGTAATTTCTACCATAACCTGGCTTTACTTCCACCAAATCATTTTTATACCCAAGCCCTTTTATATCTGTTTTTAAAATAACGTCCATTGTAGTAAGGATTATTAATGTTGAATGATACAGTCGGAAATTATTTCAGACCATCAGCTACATAAGGCAACAAGGCCAAATGCCTGGCTTTCTTAATAGCTTGTGCAACTTTACGTTGGAATTTGGCTGAATTTCCAGTCAGTCGGCGAGGAAGGATTTTTCCCTGCTCATTCACAAATTTCAAAAGGAAATTAGGGTCTTTGTAATCAATGTACTTTATCCCCAATTTTTTGAATCGGCAGTATTTTTTCTTAATCTGCTCCCTATTGATAGGTTCGTTTCTCAGTGTCATTTGGCTGCTTCCTCCTTTACTTCTGCTTTTTTGTTAAACTCTCCTTTTCTTCTTCTCTCAGCATATGTGATAGCATGCTTATCGAGAACGGTCGTCAAAAATCTCAACACTTTTTCGTCTCTTCGATATTCGATCTCCAATTTTTTGAGCAACGTAGGCAAAGCCTTGAACTCAACCAGCACGAAAAAACCAGTACTTTTTTTCTGGATGGGATAGGCAAGCTTCTTAAGCCCCCAATTCTCCACATTCACAATATCTGCTCCCTCTTCTTTTAACAAGTTCACGAACTTGTCCACGGTATCCTTCATCTGAACATCAGACAAAACGGGAGTAAGGATGAATACCGTCTCATAATCTTTTTGGAACATTCTAAATTGTTTTAAGTATATTTTTTGAAATCAGTCTGCAAAATTAGCCGTTTTAGACTAATTAACCAAACCTAGGCGTATTTTATTTCACTTCAAATACCTTATCACCGATCTCCAACCCATCTGCAAAAATGCGCACCGTATGCGTCCCTTTGGTGTAGTCAGACCCTTTCTCGTAGAAATACGTCAACCGCTGTAGGGAATTGTTGAACAAAATATCCTGTCTGGCAGTATAAAACTCCTCCCGCCCATCCATGCTAAAAGTTCCGGAACCCTTGGCAATATCAAAGATAACTTGATTATTTGGTGATAAAATTTGCACATAAATGTCCCTAGTACCAAATGGCGCAACCGGGTTATCGGCAAGTGTAAAAGTTATTTTCAACTTTTCCTGTTGCCTGTTTCTGAATTCGCCTTCTCTTTCTCTCCCTCTTGAATTTACAGCCGCAATCACTATGTTTTCGGCCCTTAATTTTGCGGCAACATTCACCTTTTCTTCAAGTTCTTGAGTTTTCTGGCTTAATTTCACCACCTCCTCCTCTATTTCTGCTTTGGTAGACTTCAGCTCTGTATTCTCTGAAAACAACTGCTCGTTCATCGCCTTTAATTTGACAATATCCGCGTCCTTTTCCTGCAACAATTTGCCGTAGCCATCTATGCGCTGATTTAATCTCGCTATTTCAGCTACCGACCTATTGCGATTGCTGTTGCGCTCAAGGATCAGTAGATCTTTTATGGAAATCAACGAATCTATATCTCCACCAAGTTGCTTGATTTCATTGATTCTGATATCAAGTTCATAGGTGATTGAATCCAACCGCTGATTCAAATCTGTATTTTCTTCCGACAAAATCAGAATTTCCTCGGTTTTTTGCGCCTTTTCCTGATGGTCATAATATAGCTTTACTCCGCTGATGATCACAAGGATTAATAACACAATAATTAATATATTTTTTCCCTGCTCCTGTTTTTGCACAGATTTTCCGGAATCTTCGTTCATCATATTTTTTCTATTAGAATTGCTTTCTTATTGATATCAAACTTCTTAGCCTCAGATTTATTGTACAAAATTAACATCATCTATGGATATTTTTCAAGCATAAAGACCTAAATTTCAAGGGAATCCTAGACAGCAAATTTTAGACCAGTTATTTCGGCGATTTATTGTTCAGAATGTTAACCTATAAAACACGTCAAAACAAATAACCTAAACTGATGTGGGTGACAAAATTTTTCCTGTCATCTCCAGGTTGAAGCCTGTAAAGAGGGGCGTTGGGATTTCTTTCCAAGACCCAATAATAATTTAACGTATTCACGTATTGAAACCTTGTAGAAAGTAACAACTGCCCAAATTTCCTATCCAACACCATAGAAGGTACTATATCTATCCAATATCGGTCCCAGCCGTCGATATGCTCGAACTGGAGATAAAACGAGTCATTGTTATTGGCAACTCGCTCCATCTGCATACCAATCCGGCTAAATTCATTTACCCAACTTACTTCCAAAAATGCAGAATTGCTACCTGAGCCGTATCCATAGCCCAGGTTTTGACCGCGATGGGTGTAACCATGCCGTACATGTGAATGGGTGTACCAACTGCTTATATCGGTTATTGCTTTACGGACCGTCTGCCCGGTTTGCGTGATCTCCCCGGTAACTTGGATGAACTGCTCCGGACGTGATAATGGCATTAATTTAACAAACCCCAGCGTAAAAGCGCGATACAAGTCCGGGTTAACGATAAATTCACGGAAGGTTTTACTGTTTCCATTGGTCCCATACTCTCCATAAAACTCTAATTTGCCCTTTACGCTAATCCATCGAAAAAAGCCTGCGCTTTGTTGTTGCCTTCTATTTATCACCGGGTCTACCAAGTAGGTGAAGTTTTTTCTTCCATTAAAAATCGGCAAATAGTCCCCAAAACGGTCCATATCGTTATGGTATATCTGTGAGGTGCTACTATAACCTAGCGAAAGGCCCGGGATCCAAGCGGGCTGATACGTGAAAATAACACCTGCCAGATATCTCCAATCCAGGTCTCTTTTAGGCGCATACAGGAGGGTTTTTCTTATTTCAAGCGTTGAGTTTGGAGGAGGAAATCCGGAGTTTTGAAGTCTTCCAATCAAAAATTGGCCTTCAAAATTTCCTATTTTGGTTTCGATGGGCTTTTGGGTATTAACCGTAACATGTAAAAATCCGGAAGCGTTATTGCTCATCATCAATGAATTCCTTTTGGAAGGTCCCCACCACAGGTATTCATTGGAGATGCCCATAGAAAGCCCGTTATCCAATGTAAACCGGATACTACTGTTACCCAAATAGGGGTTAATAACTGTCCCCAATCCAAAGCGCTCCGGCAAATCTATACGATTGAGGTATTCGTAATAGTCTCTCCAATTTCTACCTGATCCGGAAGGCATTCCCCTGTATGGTTTATTTTGTGCGGTTAGAAATTCGGGCTGAAACTGGAAACTAAACTTGCCATAGGACATGTAAAACCCACCACTAAGCACTGTCTGCGCGCCGCGGTTGGGTACCATAACGCCGTTATTTTGGCCGAATGAGTAGCCCGAATTATGTTGAACCCTGAAAATTACAGGCAACGGTTCTACCTTCAGCTTTTCATCGGAAGCAATGGTGTTTTTATTAATTAGCTGATTAAATAAAGAATCAAAGCCTAATTCCTTCGACGCAACAAACGGTCGAACCATAAACGAATAACTATCCGAAATGTCACCGCTAAGTTGCTTCCTTCGGGCAAAATCTTCCAAGAGGGGGGTAAAAAGGGAAACAGACTGTGCTAACAGATTACCCGATCCGAGAAGACAGATAAAAAAAACAGCAAAATATCGACATCGATTCATTAAAATGTGGTTATTGTACGCCTGTTCTACCAGAACGCTGATTTGAACATTTCTCATTGTAGCTAGACCGTATGGTACTTCACGCATTATCTGACATCAGAAAAGATAAATGGTCTTAAGATTTCCCTGAAAATTCACCATGTCTTTCCCTTTGGGAACTAGACCCGAATCTATGGATTCCATTTGCCACTGATAGTTTAAGGAATTGATCAAAGTTACATTTGAACTGATTAGGAGTTTATTAAACTTCCATTCAGCCATAGTACTAAGAGCTAGGTCTACCCAGCGTTGCTCTGGAGTAAAATCGTTAAACTGCTTAACAAACCTGTCTTGGTATCTATTCAGTCTATCTAGTCGCAATCCGATTTTTTTAATTCCTTTTACCCATGATGTCTCCAAGGTCTGCACATTGCTCCCGGGTCCTATGCCCGGTCCGATCATTTGTCCTCTGTGGGTAAAACCATGAATGACCGGTGTGTGCCCACCCCAGTTGGTTCTTCCTGTAGTACCTGGGTATCTGGCCAAAATATTTATGGATTCTTGTTGATGAAACAATTCAAACCGTGTTTGAATATGGGCGTCATTGGTAACTGGGAATAACTTATTAAAACCAAACAGAAATGCACGGGCATGTTCCGGATTAAGCAACGCTCCCCTCCAAGTGGCTTCATGATCTCTGCGGCCAAACTCAAAATAAAATTCAGCTTGACCTTCCGGAATTGCCCATCTGAAAAAAACAGTAGCTTGTTGATCCCTGCCTTCTGCATCTCTACCAAAACCACTTCTGACTTTTTGAAAAGGGGCGAAAATCGGGAAATAATCACTGAACGTATCCCCCTTAAAAGAATTATATTGCTGGAATACACGGGAAACGCCCAATGATAGGCCAGGGGTCCATTTGGGTTGGTAGGTTAAGATAAATCCGTTGAGGTATCTATCCTCGAATCTATACCAATTAATAAATGAGACATTGCTCATAAATTCGGATCCTTTCAAATACCCGGCTATAACTTGAGTCTCAAAATACCCAATAAATGTTTTGACTGGTTTTCTGGTATTAAAGGTCAAATGCTCAAACCCAAACGCGTTATTGGAAAACAGCAACGCATTAAACTGTCCCGGCCCCCACCAAATATTTTCAGTGGAATATCCCACTGAAAAAGGCCCTGCATTCAACCTCACACTACTTTGCCCCGGCAAAAACCTTCTATATGGACCATTCCCGAAGCGTTCTTCATATTCCGTATAAATGGACTTATTTATACCTGGATCGTAGAATTTATTCTGAGCCCAAACATACTCCGGCTGAAACTTCACCTCCAATGGCCCTGCTTCCAAATACAGTCCACCACTGGCAAAGGTCTGCCATCCTCTGTTGGGTATATGTTGACTCGCTACAGGATAGGGATAGCGGAGATTCCATTCGGTCTGTAGGCTAAGCGGAAGTAATTGCAACCTGCCATTACCCTTAAAAAATTGGATGCCCGGAAATGTAGGATTGGAAATGCTATCTTCTGAAATTTCAGTAATTGAATAGGCGTCGTGGATGTTGGATATTTCTCTGGGATATACTGGGCGGACCAGAAAGGACACGTTAGGATCTATCTTTTCAAGCAGCTGTGACCTCCTTAAATATTCCTCCACCATGGGAAATCCCGCTGGTATTGACTGACCCAAAACTGACAACGCACTGCCCATCGAAACTAATAAGGCGATACATATTCTTACCATTTATTTCTATTTGTATAACCTGAGCGTGGACGCCTACATTTTTTGCCTCGCAAATATAGTTAAAAGAAAAAAGCATCACCTACGAAGCGGGAAATTCAATAAGGATAAAACGTTTTAATCTGCAGGATAGTATAAAATATGATGCTCCGGTTGTATCCCCGTTCTAAAAAATAAAACACCGCATTCAAAAAAATCCATCGTGCATGTGACTCCCGGAAACTTTTTAAGCTCCGTCCAGGCTTTTTTCATTTCAGGTGACCAATGAATGTCTCCTATCACCACCACACTTTGTTCCTGTAGGTATGGCCAAAACCATTTACAATATTGTATCGTCGCGCGATAAGTATGGTGAGCGTCCACCTGAATGAAATCGATTCGGCGTTGGTCAGCTAAAAAATCGGGCAACGTATGCTTGATATTTCCCTGGATGAAGGTGACATTCTTAAATGTGTTGAGATTATGTTTCGCAATGGCAAGCAGCGAGCAGTCAGCTTCAAAGGTATAGACATTTCCTTTCGCTCTTGTTGCCAAATATCCTGTGTTGATACCCAAGGAGGTCCCCAATTCCACTACTGTTTCTGCGGGAGTCCACATTACTATAAATTGGTAAAGTAAATTATGGGACAGAGAACTGCATGCGTATTTACAAATGGAGAATACGGGTCTTTTTGAACCAAAAGAAAAATTGGAGCCCGCTCCTTCGTCTTTAATATCCAAAACCCTCGTATCTTGGGCAAGGGTTTTGCGTATTCTTTCCAAAACTAGGTTGCCTTTTCTATGTTGGCGGATATAGGCCATTAATTCCCGATAGAAAGTAGATGCAAATGGAGCCTGAAGACTGTGATGATCAATTCTTTCCAAGTAATACAGAAGGTACTCCTTGGCCATAAAAATAGAAGCTGTCAAATGATTAATTGTCAAATATTTCAGCAATTAGTTGAAATTCGGGAATGGTCACTTCTATTTGATGTCCATCCATGACTCTTTCCATAAAATATTTCCCCCTCATTTTACCCAATCCGGAGCGAAGGTTACATCCCGAAACATACTGATGGAAACTACCGCTCTCCATGATTGGCTGCTGTCCTACGACACCGTCACCTTCCACAAGTTTAAGTTGCTCTCCGGCATCGTGGATTTCCCACTTTCTTCGAAGCAATTGAACGGTAGAAGTACTTTCATTAGCTATGGTCACCTTATAGATAAACACAAAATGCTGCTGATGCGGACTGGAAAACTCCGACTGATACGTAGCTTCTACGGTGACTTTGATTCCCTCTGTAATTGCCGTGACCATTTTTCCCTTGGATATCCAAAAACTTATTCGAAATTAACGGTTTAATTTTACAAAAACCAACCGCTTTATTTAAATGGAAGTGAAAATAGAAAATACCTGGAAGGAGGTTCTATTGGATGAATTTGGACAACCCTACTTTGAGCAACTTGTAGACTTTATTAAAAAAGAATATGAAACGAAAATAATTTATCCCTCCGCAAAGAATATTTTTCAGGCATTCTGGAAATGTCCCTTTGATAAGGTAAAGGTAGTAATCCTTGGACAGGATCCCTATCACGGACCAGGTCAAGCTCATGGACTCTCCTTCTCGGTGCAGGAAGGCATACCCTTTCCCCCTTCCCTTTTAAATATATTTAAAGAACTTAAATCAGATTTGGGAATACCCCTCCCTTCCCACGGCAACCTGGAGAGATGGGCCAGTCAGGGAGTCCTTCTTCTTAATGCCACCCTTACTGTAGAGGCTCAAAAGGCCGGCAGTCACCAAAATAAAGGCTGGGAATCGTTCACAGACGCTGCAATAAAGGTATTGGCCTCAAAAAACACCGGATTGGTATTTATGCTTTGGGGAGCTTATGCCCAGAAAAAAGGAAGCTTTATCTCAGAAAATGACCACCTTAAGTTACTGGCTCCACATCCCAGTCCACTTTCCGCCCACAGGGGATTTTTGGGATGTAGGCATTTTAGTCAGGCCAACGCTTACCTTAAAGAAAAAGGTATTGAAGAAATCAGGTGGTAAGAAAAGCCCCCAAATAACAAATATTTGGGGGCATTATTAATAAAATCGGGGAGGAAGCCCTCACTCCTAACTTATATCTTCAAACTAATCGATAGACTTGAAAAATCTGTTCCAACGGATCTTGTTAAGGAAATTCTTGTGTTTTTCAAGTGAAAGCCACAGGAACCAAGCTTTACCCACCACGTGGTCCTCCGGCACAAAACCCCAGAACCTGGAGTCCAGTGAGTCGTGTCTATTATCCCCCATCATGAAATAATAATCTTGATTAAAGGTATAAGTAGTCACTTTCTGACCATCGATAAACAACTGATTGGCATCAACTGTCACATTTTTATGCCCTTCAAACTTTTCGATGGTATAGGCATATCTTCGGAAATTATCTTCATCCAAATCAATTGTCCATCCCTTGGAGGGAATTTCCAAGGGTCCGAAATGATCCTTGTTCCAGCCGTGATAGGCCCCGTCAGGAAATATATTCCCGTCTCCCTGACCTGCTTTGCTTGTTCGTTTTTTGATCGAAGATACGGCAGGATTAGCGGATAATTTATCCACCATCTCCTGTGTGGCAAAGACTAGATATCCAGAGTTGTCCGAAAATGGATAATAACTGTCCGGATTTATTCCAAATTGATCAAAGAAATCCGCATTCAGTTGGCGGGATGTCAGTACGTCATAGGAGAATTGCATCTCCTTCGGATTTTCTGACGCTTGGCCATTTATAAAAATTTGAGTGTCTTTGATTTCCAACACATCGCCGGGTACAGCTATGGCTCTTTTGATATAATTGGTCTTAAGGTCAGTAGGGTGCCAAAGTTCGTCGGGGTAATTGAATACTACTACGTCGTTGCGTTTGATGCTTGTAAAGCCAGGGAGGCGATAGTAAGGCAGCTGAACGGCATCGGAATAGGAAGGAATCTCTGTACCCCATATTTTTTGGTGGGTCAAGGGCATCTGAATGATCGTACGGGGGATTCTGGTTCCGTAATGCATTTTACTGACAAATAGAAAATCTCCCACTAGCAGAGACTTCTCCATGGAAGCGGTGGGTATGGTAAAGGGTTCCAGTAATAACCAACGGATCAAACTGGCCGCAATTACGGCAAACAACAAGGCATCTGCCCATTCTCTAATTGCTGACTTCTTCTTGGGTGTTTTACTCATTTTATACGTGTTGGTTAGAGGGATAAAAAATCATCCATCGAATATATACCTTTTTTATCTTTTATCCATTCGGCTACCAAAACAGCCCCCTGTGCGAACCCTTTTCTGCTGTGTGCGGTATGGCGGATTTCTATGTCGTCGATTTCCGATTCGTATTTGACAATATGTGTGCCAGGCGCGGGATCAATTCGCTTAGAGGTGATATGTAGCATTCCCGCTTTTGATGCGGCATCTGATTGTAGTTCCCAGCCGCCAAGTCTTTTCACATTTTCCAGTATACCTTCGGCCAACGTTATGGCAGTACCGCTTGGGGCATCTTTCTTTTCGGTATGGTGAATCTCTTCCAAACTGATTTCGTAGGAATTTTGATCCTTCATCAACTTACTGAGAAACTTATTCACTCTGAAAAAAATGTTTACGCCCACACTATAATTGGATGCATAAAAAAAAGTGCCGTCCAATGCCTGGCAGGCAGCCTCTACCTCAACTTTTCTTTCCAGCCAGCCTGTAGTTCCACTGACAACTGGTATCTTTCGCTGTAGTGCCCACATGATATTTTCCCACGCAGCTTCCGGCTGACTGAATTCTATGGCAACGTCGATGGACGACGCATCCAATTTTTCAAGATCGCTTACGTTTTCAATGTTTATTTTTGCGGCTATATGATGTCCTCGGTCTTCAGCAATTTCACTGATAATTTTTCCCATTTTCCCATATCCCAATATCAATATATTCATCATTTGTTAAAATTTAATTTTAAATGATACTCCAAGTGCTGCATTAGAGGCAAGTAAAGGTTCCACTGACGGTTCTATACTGAAAGTCAAGTCATCACTGATATCAAAACCAGAGAGATGGGCATCCACAAAGGCATCTACGGCACCTAAGGCATATATTCCTGCAAAAACCAAAAACATTGAGTCCCTGTTTCTTCGCCAAAAGTTGACATTGCGAATAATCCCATCCTGATTTAAGTTTGGAAAAGGATTAGGTTCTGTGGACCCCGGCGTTCTAATAATGTCCAAAGCTACCAAAAACTGTTTATATCTACGGTTGTTGAATTCAAAAAAATAAATACTTGTAAGAATTCCCCCATAAATCAATGGTACTTTCCATACCTTCTCATTATAAATTTGTCCGCCTCCGGGAAAAGCCAAGGCCATCAAGATTGCCTTGTTGGGATCCTTATATCCCGGAATCTTTTCTTCGTCTGAAAGCTCAACCTCCGTTTCGTTTATGGATTGATCTACCCGGACAGTATCTCCCTCCTGCGCATAAATACAACCACAGGTAAGCCATATAACAAGTATGGTTGTAAATGTCTTACTGAAATATGCCAAAGGAGGATAGGCTGTCTTTTTCATAGAAAAAGTTGGAGTTGGGAAACTCCTATATCAATTCCAGAATTTCAAGTATGCGGTTGAGATCACTTGTGGAGTGAAATGGAATCTTAATTTCACCCTTGTCCTTGGCGTCAGCCTTAAGGGCAACCTTCGTTCCGAAATGGGAAGCAAGTTTTTGCTGAATTTTGTTTATTTCGTATTTCTTGACAGGATCTAGACGTTGTTTTATATCTTGATCATCTTCCTCCCTCGGCGAGTTTAAAATTTTAACGAGTGATTCAACTTTCCGGACACTTAACTCCTCCTCAACGGTTTTGTGGAAGATAGCAAGTTGTTTGTCAACATCTTCGATATTAATCAGCGCTCGGGCATGTCCCATACTGATTTTCTGATCCCGTATACCTGCCTGAATGTCCGGCGGCAATTTCAAAAGTCTCAAATAATTATTGACAGTAGTACGGTTTTTTCCTACCCTATCTCCCAATTGTTCCTGCTTCAGGTCACACTCACTGAGTAGACGTTGATAGGAATGGGCTATTTCTAGCGCATTTAGGTTCTCCCTTTGAATGTTTTCGATAAGGGCCATCTCCAACATTTGTTGGTCATTCGCCGTACGGACATAAGCGGGGATACGGTCAAGCCCAGCTATTTTGGAAGCTTGAAACCTGCGCTCTCCAGAAATCAGTTGAAACTCCTTATCTGCAAGTTTTCTTACCGTAACGGGCTGTATGATCCCCTGAACCCGGATGGATTCAGCCAATTCATTTAAGGCATCCTTATCAAAGTGTACCCTTGGTTGATAGGGATTGACTTGAATTTCGCTTAAATCTATTTCATAAATTCCCGCCACCGGGTGAACCACGACCTCCCGTTCAGGGCGGTTGGTTGTGGAAGAATCCTGCAAAAGAGCCCCAAGCCCCCTACCTAACGCGCCTCTTTTCTTTGTGGTTTTATTATCAGCCATATTATTGTGTTCAATTCACCTTTGCCATTCCGTTCTTGGCGGCTATTTCATTAGCTAAGTTTAAATAGGCAACGGCGCCTTTTCCGGTAGCGTCAAACGCTACTACGGGCAGCCCAAAACTCGGAGACTCACTTAATTTGATATTTCGGGGGATGATGGTCTCAAAAGTCATGTTTTTGAAGTGCATCCGTACTTCCTCCACGACCTGATTGGACAACCTAAGACGCACATCATACATGGTCAGTAAAATACCCTCTATCTCTAAGTGTTGATTTAATCTGGTCTGAATGATTTTAATTGTATTCAGCAGCTTACCAAGCCCCTCCAAGGCGAAATATTCACATTGTACGGGAATTATTACCGAGTCCGCAGCAGTAAGCGCATTGATTGTAATAAGACCCAAAGAAGGAGAGCAGTCGATGATTATAAAATCATAGTTTTGTTTTACAGCAGCTATGACTTCGCGCATTTTTTCCTCCCTATTTTCCAAGTTGACCATTTCTACCTCTGCACCGACCAAGTCAATATGGGATGGTACAAGGTGAAGGTTGTCAAACTCAGTTTCTATGATGATTTCCTGAACGTCTATTTCATCTACCATACACTCATAAATGCTGGTGCTGATGCTTTTGGGATCAAATCCAAGCCCAGACGTGGTATTCGCTTGGGGGTCTGCATCTATGACCAGAGTTTTATACTCCAATACGGCCAAACTTGCAGCAAGATTCATGGCAGTGGTTGTTTTACCTACCCCACCTTTTTGATTAGCGATCGCAATTACTTTTCCCATTATTTTTTTCCAAGGGTAATACTTTTTCCAATTGTAAGCAACAGCAACTCTTTTCCTGCGGAGCCTGCTGCTGCAAGAGCTGCTTCTTTATCTATTTGAATGTAGGGAAAGGTGTCATAATGCATGCCAATAATCTTTTCTGTCCCCACAAAGTCCGCCGCTTTAAGTGCATCCCCGATTCCCATGGTAAAGTTATCGCCAATCGGCAATACTGCAAAATCTATGTCAAATTCCTCCCCTATGAGCTTCATGTCATAGGTTAGAGCCGTGTCACCGGCAAAATAAAACGTCCCCTCTTCACTTTGAACAACAAACCCTCCCGGATTACCTCCGGAAGCTCCATCCGGCAACGTACTACTATGCACCGCATTTACATATTTTATAGTGCCAAAATCAAATGACTTCGATCCTCCATGATTCATCGGGTGGACTTTTTCAATTCCTTTTTTTTCGAACCAACTTACAACTTCAAAATTAGACACCAGCATCGCATTACTTTGCTTGGCTATAATTTCTACGTCTGCTACATGGTCTTCGTGACCATGGGTTACCAATATATAATCCGGATTTATCGACGTTACATCAACTTGATCAGCCAGCTCATTGGGCTGTATAAATGGGTCGAAGAGAATTGTTTTATCTTTGATCGTAAATAAAAACGTGGAATGCCCAAAATAGGTGATTTTAATCATGTCTTTATTTTTATTCTTTTATCATCGAAATACAAATATATCATTAAAAACCGAACCATGTACATATAGTTTTCCACACTGAGTTGTGGAAAACAACCAATGGGAACTCGATAAAAGCCCAAAGCCAGCCCTTAAATCTTATTTAGATTATTCCAACCCTCCGGATTCAAAAGAAAGAGGCATTGTTTCCAATGCCTCTTTCCTCTTCATCAAATTACTGTTTTTTCTTCTTTTTGGAATCCGCACTTTTCATGGCTTCTTCCAGTTTAACTTGAAATTTGGATTTCTTTTTGTTGACATTTTTGAGCTTCGTCTCTTCTACTTTTGCCCTGATTTTCTCATCATCGACAAACTGCTTAATGAGATATTGCTGACCGAAGGTCACCATGTTGGACACAAAGTAATAGAAACTAAGCGCCGCAGGAAATGAGTTCAGCACAAACATAAAGACCACCGGCATGATATATCCGATATTTTTCATGGGTCCCTGCGCCGTAGTCAGTTGGTTGTTGAAGTGGGTATAGGCGATTTGGGATACAGTCATCAACAAGGTGAACATACTCACATGCGATCCATAAAAAGGGATGGTAAACGGAAGCTTGAAAAAAGTGTCATAGGTGGACAAGTCATGTGCCCACAGGAAAGATTCCTGCCGAAGTTCAATAGAGTTAGGGAAGAAGAAAAACATGGCTAGCAAAAACGGCATCTGCAACACCATCGGCAAACAGCCCGAAATCGGACTAACCCCCAGCTGACCAAATAACTTCATCTGTTCCTGCTGCATCTTGGTAGCATCCTCTCCGTATTTCTCCTTCAATTCATCTATTTCCGGCTTTATTACCCGCATTTTAGCCATGCCTATATAGGACTTATAGGTAAGCGGTAAAAGGAAAAGCTTAATGATGAATACAATCAGGATGATTATAACCCCATAATTGCTGAAATAATCCTCCAAGAAATGAAAGAGATTTACAATTATATACTTATTCACCCAACTCACAAAAAAGTACCCCATGTCCACATTTTTGTCAAAATCCGGAGCAATCTTTCTTAGGATATTGTAATTGTTGGGGCCGAAATAATATTGTACAGAGCCGGAATCGCCTGCTAGTCCAAGCACCAAGGAAGCGGACATGCTTTTTTCAATACTGTCGCTGGATTCATCTGTGGATTGGGAAAGCGCCGCTGCTGGAAAAAACTGATCTGAAATAATGCTAGAGGTAAAAAAACGCTGCTTGAATGCCACCCAATGAAGTGGGGTACTGACCTGAACCTCATCTTCTGAGTTACCCGTAGTCAGGTAATCATAGTCGCCGTCGGCAGTATAATAATTCATATAGGTCTTTAACCTAGATTCTTTAAGATCTTCCTCAAGTCTTCTTAAATTTCCTTCCCAAAGAATACTTACCTGTTGGTTGCTCAATTGGTTAGAAAGGTTTCGAAATTGAATTTGATGATCAAGCAAATATCCCGACTCTTGAAGCGTATAAGTCCGTATGACGGCTCCTGAACCTACCTGAGCGGTAAAGACCACTTGCTTGGCAGGCACTTCGTCGACAGTTAGTTCCTTTTGGGATACTTCAAAATATAATTCGTTGATATCGATCAGTCCATTCTGGGCAGGGATTTGATAAGAAATGGTGGAATATTCTTCCTCAAAAAGCCTTAGCGGCTCCATTGCCCAAGTTTTAAATTCTTTTAATTCCACGGTTTTCAATTCTCCACCTTTGGTGGAAAATCTTACCTGAATATCCGGATTTTCCAACGTCACTTCCTGAGCAGAACCCTCTGCCGCATCGGCAAAAACGCCGAATTTCTGCCGAAGTTGAACGTTCTGTACGCTGTCAGGTACGGTTTCAGGTGAAACGATTGATTCGGTGTCAGGAATTGTCTGAACAGCCTCCGTTTGCACGGGAGGAGCTTGTTCGGGAAGGGGTTCTGGACTACTCGCAAAGAAGAGTGAGTATACCAGTATTACTGCTGCGAAAAGCAATAGACCCGTCGCTTGATTTTTATCCATAATGTCAATTTTGCCCTATCATGTCGAAAAGGCCGTGAATGATTAATAGTAATTCTAATGCGTTAATTTTGATGTTTGTTCTCAATCGCTGCTTTTACAAACCGGATAAACAACGGGTGCGGTGCTAGGACCGTACTTTTATATTCCGGGTGAAACTGGGTGCCGACGAACCAAGGGTGGTCTGCTAATTCAATGATTTCCACCAATCCACTTTCTGGATTTTTTCCGGCCGCAATCATCCCAAAGGATTCAAATTTCTCCAAGTATTCATTATTGAATTCATACCGGTGACGGTGTCGTTCATTAATTTTGGATTTACCGTATGCTACACTGGACTTGGATCCCTTTTCCAATTCACAGGTATATGAGCCCAACCGCATTGTTCCCCCGAGTTGGGTGATTCCCTTTTGCTGCTCCATCAGGAATATCACGGGATTTTTAGTATCCGGGTTCATTTCTGTGGAACTCGCATCTTCCAGTCCTATTACGTTTTGGGCAAATTCAATAACAGCGATTTGCATGCCCAAACAGATTCCGAAAAACGGGATCTGTTTTTGTCGGGCAAATTTAACGGCTTCTATCTTACCAACCAACCCACGCTCTCCAAAACCAGGGGCAACTAATATCCCATTCAATTCTCCGAGTTTCCTATCGACGTTTTCGGAATTGATCTCTTCCGACGAAATAAGCCTTAGATGCACCTTACATTCAAGCGATGCCCCCGCATGAATAAACGATTCTATAATGGACTTATAGGCATCAGGTAGTGAAATATATTTGCCAATCAAGCCGATTTCTACTTCCTGCGTCGGATTTTTAAGTCTTCCCAAGAATTCCTTCCATTGCTCAAGTTCCGTGTTGGTCTTGGAGGTGAGTTTTAGCTTGCTCATCACCCTTTCGTCCAATTTCTCCTTTTTCATTAACAAAGGCACATCATAAATGGTGTCCGCATCCATGGCCTCGATGACGCAATTGAGCTGTACGTTACAGAACAGCGCGATTTTTTTCTTTACATCCTGGGGAAGGTGATGCTCGGTGCGGCATACCAAGATGTCGGGCTGTACCCCCGCCTCCAGCAATTGCTTAACAGAATGCTGGGTAGGCTTGGTTTTCAGCTCCTTAGCGGCCGCCAGATAAGGAATTAGTGTAAGGTGGATCACCAAGAAATTATTGGGGCCCAAATCCCACTTAGTCTGTCTGACAGCTTCGATAAAAGGTAAGGATTCTATATCGCCTACACAGCCCCCAATTTCAGTGATGATTACCTCATATTTATCCTCATTTCCAAGTTTGTAGAAATTTCGTTTAATTTCATCGGTTATATGGGGGACAACCTGTACGGTTTTTCCTAGGTATTCCCCTTTTCTCTCTTTAGTAATTACATTGTTGTAAATTCTACCCGTAGTTACATTGTTGTCCTGAGAAGTCGTTGTATTCAAAAAACGCTCATAGTGGCCCAAGTCCAAATCCGTCTCTGCACCGTCTTCTGTGACATAGCATTCTCCGTGTTCATACGGATTTAACGTCCCGGGGTCAATATTTAGGTAGGGATCAAATTTCTGAATAGTAACAGATATACCTCGGGACTGTAATAATTTAGCCAAAGAAGCGGCGATTATACCCTTTCCCAATGAAGAAGTTACACCGCCGGTAATAAAAATATGTTTGGTTGAAGAGCCCATAAGAGGGGTTGAATGAAATTTTGTTTGTATTCTTATGGGGCCCAAAATTAGGTAAAATTATTGATTTTAAGAGTGGAATACGGATTTATATTTTGTCCACTAAACGCTTAGTGATTAAACTCCTGAATATTAACGGCATTTGGCAGACCCTCCCCGCTCTCCCTTACCTCTTGCGGTGGTAGATTCCCGCATTTTTTATGGAATCTTGGGGTAATTTTCTGCTTACATGTTCTTTAAAAACCAAATTGAGTGGGTGAAAAACATTCCCAAAAAGTGTCCAGGGAATCGGATAATAAATATCCCTTCCCAACAGGAATTGGTATACATTCTTTGCGGCGTACCCTATTTGGGTCTTGCTCTGGATTTTTTTTTCTCTCGGATGCTTTCCCGGGTGACTTCTTAGGTCCGCCAACTTCCCATCCAGATATGTGTGCATTTCCGATAAAATGGCGTCTGAGAACTTGGTTTTGGGCCTCCCAACCCATGCAATGACGGAAACGAGCTCCTGCCAATAATCAGGCATCCACCTCCCGTCCGTGTCATAAACCCTGGCAGGTCCCTTGGGATGCTCCGGCTTTCCCACAAAAAACACCTTAGGATCCGAAAATTCCCCCCAGGCACAGGAGAGGTCTACCTGAGAGGCCTTGATATCATGCCAACCGCCACCCCAATAATGCCAAAGATAGGTCCGGACATAGTCTGATTGATGGACGGCACTTAGGTAGTCAAAAGCCGGATGTATTGGGCTCTCATCTGTGGAAAGGGTTAAAAAACTCTTCTTATTTACCAAAACGACAGGAACTCCCGCATAGGTTAGCAAATAATCGAGACTCAACTTGCGGGCTTCAGGCATACTCCCTTCAGACCAGTAACAAAATAGCACTTGGGGAACACCGTTGCATTTCGGCAGGTGCCGAATGGTTTGAATGTCTGTAATTAAGTCGTTCATTCTATTTTTTGAGCAGTAAAAACATTCTGCCACACGTAATTAAATATACTTTTCAATAATACTTAGTAACCTCTTTTGAGCGTGGTAAGGTATCAGTCAATCATCAATGCAACCGAATCCGCTTTAGTTCTAACTTTCAACCAATTCCTAAGGCGATCTGTTTCACTCTTGGAAGGAACTCTGGAGAAAGTAGCAAAAGCTATCAACACCGTATCTCGCCTGTCCTCCTTCAAATTAGCAATCAGTGATCTACTTACAGAAAAGGATTCCAAAAGGTTATGGTTAACCTTTGCCTCATTTGCCAAATCTACTGTCATTTTATTGGTTTCTACGTATTGGGAAATTTCTCTTTCCAAAAAAAGGATTTTTTCATCCTTATTTTTTATTAATGTTTCGTTGCGTTCATACAAATCCTTGAGGACGTCCGACCGGAGCATATTTATGTCCATACCATTGTCCCCACTTTGTTTGATTGACAAATAGGTATTGCTGAGGCTAAAAGCACCTGTTCTTTTTTGCAATATTGCCAGTTCATCATCGCTGATTCGCTCCCCCACCATGGCAATCTCTATAATGCTACTATCCGGCTCATAGATAAATTTTGAACTAATTATTTGGGTTCTGGGAAATTCAAATTCAGTGCTTACGAAGCTAGTGGCGGATTTTTCCCAAATAGTACGCTTTACAATATTATACGCCAGGTATATACTTGGCACTACCGTCAAAAGCGTAAAAAGAGTTATGTAATTCCGAACTGTTTTCTCCCGTTTGGAATCCATAAATTCCTTTTTGGGAAATCGCATAAACCGGACGATTAAGTAGGTCGAAAGGCTTATAAAAACGGAATTGATAAAAAACAAATAAAATGCTCCCAGGAAATAGTATAAATTCCAAGTGGCGATTCCATACCCTGCCGTACATAACGGAGGCATCAGCGCAGTTGCAATGGCTACTCCCGGAATGGCATTGCTTTTCTCTTTTCTCGAACCGGCTATAATTCCAGCCAATCCCCCAAACAACGCAATTAATACATCCCAAATAGTAGGTTCAGTCCGTGCCAATAGTTCCGATTCGGCATCACTTAGAGGGGTAAAAGAAAAATAAAGGGTAGATGTCATTATACTGATAATCACGGCAATCCCCAGATTTTTTAGTGATTTTTGGAGCAGTTCAAAATCATTAATCCCAGCCGCCATGCCTATTCCCATGATTGGGCCCATAAGAGGGGATATTAACATGGCTCCAATAATGACTGCTGTAGAATTAACGTTAAGTCCCACCGA
>DATHWC010000088.1:0-16258 GCA_035460985.1 Lunatimonas sp. | reverse complement strand
ATAATCACTCCGTCTTTGGCGCGGGCACCATATAGCGCCGAGGCCGCAGCACCCCGAAGCACCGTCATGGTTTCAATATCATCCGGGTTAATACTGGTCAAACCATCACCACCATCTGACACACGGGTTCTTCCTCTATCCGTATTGGAGGCATCAGAACCCTGGTTCCCAGGATTTGCTCCGTAGTTTGTATTATCCACCGGAACACCGTTAATTACGATCAGAGGCTGATTTTGCCCTCCGAAAGAAGATTGACCCCGAATTCGGATTTTACTTGTGCCTGCCGGGCCGGATCCCAAGCTACTGATATTTACACCGGCAACCTTACCCTGTAGCGCATTCATAAAGTTGGGAGTCCGGTTGATTGTCATTTCTTCGGATGACACTGAGCTAGTCGCATATCCCAGGCTTTTGGCTTCACGTTCTATACCCAGTGCTGTCACCACTACTTCCTCCAATGCTGCCATATCCTCCACCAGAATTACATCAATTACCGTCCGGTTACCCACTTGAATCCGTTGTGCAGCATATCCAATATAGGACACTACAAGCGTGGCATTATCAGGCACACTTATCGAATAGTTTCCATCGATATCCGTGATGGTACCTGTTGTTGTTCCAGCGATAGACACTGCGGCGCCGGGGATAGGTTCTCCGCTTTGGTTGGTAACCTTTCCCCGCACATCTATTAGTTCCTCATCCACGTCAACGTCCAAGGGGACCTGATTGCCAGCTAGCGATTTGACACTAATCGTATTGTTAACCTGATTAAAATGCAACTGCCTCTTAATAGTTAAGTCCTTAATACCCGCTACGCTTCCGCTTGTTTTATTCAAGTGAATAGCTGTATCGTCAT
The DNA here is from genome assembly GCA_035460985.1 of Lunatimonas sp. GTDB lineage: Bacteria > Bacteroidota > Bacteroidia > Cytophagales > Cyclobacteriaceae > Lunatibacter. Next base: position 15,402 of record DATHWC010000088.1, on the reverse strand, counting down.
GAATTCTTTCGTCAGTGAGAAAGAAGCTGAATGTTGTCTCTTTTTCGATTTCAGTCAAGATGTTTTCCAAGCTAACTGACCGGGCGTCTAGTCTGACCATGACATCCTCCATGCTCTTCACCTTGGCATCTTTGGCAAAGGATGAAAGTGGTAAACAGGTTATCATCCCGAGCATAAAAAAGATCGGGAAGCATTTTGTAACCCACGTATTGTGATTTAATAAACAGTGTTTCATTTTTTGGGATTGTTAATTGGATTTGAAATTAAATGAAGTCGCTACAATTCAGTTGTAATCAGGAGGTGGCATAGAGGGGTGATTGGCTAATATGGATCCCAACATGATGGTGATCATATTAGCCTCGAAGGACAAATCATCCTTGAGGTGTTCCCTTTTTTTACAAATCTTCAAAAAAACCTGCTGTACAATTTTTTCTGCGCTTTCTTGTGAAAAAAAAATCCGACGGGCCGTTCCGTATATTTTTGGTCCTAATTGAGGAAAAATTGAGCAAAATGCTTTTTCATCTCCATTTATAAGAAAATTGACCAATGGTGGAATATCAATCGGGGCTATAGGGTTCATAGGCGTAATTTTCACAAAACTCAAGACCAATTAAAAAAATATTCTTGGAATTACCAATTATCTGCCAATCTAAATTTCAGAACCTACTTGGGGATTTCTCCAGTTACTTCATAAATCTTAATTGAAGACAAAAAAAATCGATCATTCCGCGCTTGTAATTCTATAGTCGATGGGATAAATACTGAATTATCACAAAGTAGTTGGCGCAAAAAAAGAGAATGCCGGGATAAGCATTCTCTTTTCAAATTTAAAACTATCCTTATGCCTAGCACCCGCTGTATTCTCGTGGAACTAGGTGATCCTTATGAAGAAGAACCTTCCAGGTTTCACCCTTCTAATTTAAGCAACGATCTGATTATCCATAAAATCTGCAAGGTTTAGGCTTTTAAGGTTATAATTAACTCCAAGTCCTATCCCAAGACTTAACTTCGTTCCATTCCTCAGTGGGTGCAAAGAACTCCTCTCCGGGTCTAAGTCTGCGTTTCACCTCATCTTCGTTAAGTTCAACTCCAATTCCCGGCTTTTCAGGAACAGTCACATAGCCGTCCTTAACCAGAGGCTTGTCCAGACCGGTAATCAGATCTTCCCACCAGGGATTATCTACCGAATGGTGCTCCAATCCGATGAAATTATAGGTAGCAGCAATGGCATGTACGGTTCCCATAAAAGTTACCGGCGAAGCAGCATGGTGGACTGCCATTCCTATTTCAAATTCCTCCGCGTAATCCCCAATTTTTTTCGTTTGCAGGTAACCTCCCGCACTCCCCGGATCAGGATGGACAATATCTACCGCCCTGTTTTCAATCAGGTCTTTGAAGTTCCTTTTGTGATACGTATCTTCTCCGGTCAGTGTGGGGGTTGTGATGGCTTCGGTGATCCTTTTCCATTGTTCGGTATTTTGCCAAGGGATCAAATCTTCCAGCCAAGCGATATTGTAGGGTTCGAAGGCCCGGGCTAGCTTTATCATTTCATTATAGCCCATATGACCAAAATGGTCAATCGCCAACGGTATTTCATACCCCACTTTTTCCCTCGCTTTGGCAGCAAATTCCACCATCCGCTCCAATCCTTTCTGGGTTATCTGTATATTGGTAAATTGATGTCGCGTTTGGGTATGGCTCATCACGTCCTGATCAGTCCAACCACGCAGCGGCATCCAAGGATCTTTATTAGTCAATGTGTCATCAATATCCTTGATCAGCCCAATGCCTATATCCATTTTCAGCATAGTAAAGCCCTGGTCAACCCGTTCTTTCATTTTTTCGGCAAAAAGGTCCGGGTCAGTTACGGTGGGGGTATCTACATAGATGCGGACTTTATCCCTGAACTTACCGCCCAACAGCATATAAAGGGGCACTCCATATGCTTTGCCTGCCAAGTCCCAAAGGGCCATTTCCACGCCAGAAACACCCCCACCTTGTCGGCCGTGACCACCAAACTGCTCAATCCGTTTGAAAATCTTCTCTACATTACAAGGGTTCTCTCCCAAAATCCGACTTTTCAACATTAGCGCGTAGCGTTTATCCGCACCATCCCGAACATCTCCGAGGCCATAAATCCCTTGATTGGTATAAATTTTCAACAGAGGAACGTTGCCATATTGGGCAATACGCATATCCGTAATTTTTAGCTCAGATGGATTGGAGAGCCGATTTACCTTAGAAGTGGTATGTGCGAGGGTGTCTTCAATCGGGAGAGCCATCAACCCGCCTAAGCTTAACCCGCCCAAGGTCATTTTTTGCAGAAAATCCCTTCTTGGGTTGCCGTTTTCAGGTATTTCGGCTTGAATTTGACGGTCCCCGGTTTTAATTTCATTTGTTGGTTCCTTGGGCTGTTGTAGATGACTGATGTTTTTTTTCATAGGTTTGTTATTTTAATATAAATTCGTTTCAATTAAAACTTATTTCAGATTAATTGCTAATCTAATATAGAAAATAGTATTCTTTAATATAAATTTTCGTTCAGGCAAATTGCGGTCCTTTACGGACTCAAACATAAAATACGAAAGACAACTTTCGATCAGTCGGTGAAATCGACTGATCGATTTTTAAATCAGACATAAAACCCATTTAAATTTATTGAATTGGAAGAAAAAAAATGATAATATTACACAAAAATTAAAATCCTTCTTAACCGGGATTTTTATTAAAGAGTGTATATATGGGTGTTAAATTTATCTCTCTATCAGCGTCAATGGTTCCCATGCTGTCAGATCACACCATCCTGAATTTCTGATTCGGTATGAACTATGACAACCAAGTACTTTTTGCGTTCCTACTAACAACGTTAGCAGGACTTTCAACAGGTATAGGTGGGCTAGTGGCTTTTATCAAATATGCCCAGAAGGAAAAATTTTTGGCGTTTAGCTTGGGACTTTCCGCAGGAGCTATGATTTACATTTCCTTTGTGGAATTAATAGTGGGTTCGTTGGATGATCTGAAAACATCCAACGAAGAGGACATGGCTTATACCAAATTTGCGCTACTTTTTCTGGGTGGTCTGTTGGCTTCAGGTCTTATTAGCAAACTAATCGGCATGGCCATGGAGGATATTGGAATATTCCAAAGCAAACCTGAAATACAATCCCTGGGGACGGAAGAAATAAAAAAGAAAAAGAAACTCTACCGCACTGGGGTGGTGACTGCCGTTGCGCTTGCTATTCATAATTTACCTGAAGGATTGATCACTTTCCTTACCTCCATGCAGGACCTTCGGCTGGGCATTGGAATTGCTGTAGCCATCGCTATACACAATATTCCAGAGGGACTTGCCGTAGCCATACCTATTTACAGGGCTACCCGGAATAAAACTAAGGCCTTTACGATCACCTTGTTATCCGGGTTGTCGGAGCCATTTGGTGCAGCTATTGCCTATTTTGTTTTTTTCCGACAAGTAGATCCGGAATACCTCGTTTTTGTCACAATCTTGGTTTCCAGTGTTATGGTCTATGTGGCCTTTTTCGAGCTGATTCCTTCCGCAATGGAAATGGGTTTCAAGAAATTAACAAGCTGGGGAGTTATTACGGGTATGTCTATTATGGGTATTAGCCTGGTGCTTTTGGGTTAAGCCTGTATACTCATAAAACAATTTACTAATCTTCTATAATATATAATAACACGCTACCAAAGTCTTCTCCCTACACCAAAACCGCATCAATATGAAGCAAATAATCCTCCTGGTCTCCTTCCTGATTGTATGTCAGAATACCCAAGCCCAATCGCAGCAAGGGCAGTTAATCAGAATCATGGTCAGTCCCTCCAAATTTGACATGACCTATGGCATAAATGAAGAAATTACCTTTGATATAGCCGTCTATAAATTTGGCCAACTCGTGCCCAATGCGGCGATCTTTTACAGCTATGGACCCGAAATGGTGGACCCGGTGCAGGAAGATTCAGTCACGCTGGTGAAAGGAAACACTCAGTTGAAAGCCGGAAAAATGGATCAACCTGGGTTTTTTCGCTGTCATGTAACATATTCGGAAAATGGTATAACCTACCAAAACTCAGGAACCGCAGCTGTAGCACCGGAGCAGATTAAGCCGACTGCGGAACTGCCAGCTGACTTTATGGATTTCTGGACTAAAAATTTGGAAGAGGCCTCACGTATACCACTAGAGCCTACCCTGACTCATATGCCAGAGAAGTCGACCTTTCATTCTGACGTATTCCATGTCTCCTTTAGAAATATCACGGGTCATGTTTATGGTATCCTTACCAAGCCCAGAAAACAAGGCAAATACCCGGCAATTTTGGTAGTTCCCGGTGCGGGAATCCGTCCTTATAATGAGCGAAATACAAACCGCGATGTCATTACTCTTCAAATAGGGATTCACGGTATTCCGGTAAACCTATACGACTCTCCCCTTTATCAGAACCTAGCTGCCGGCGCATTGGCCAATTACAACACCAATAATATGGAAGACAAAGACCGTTATTATTTCAAGAGGGTGTATGTCGGGTGTGTTAGGGCTGTCGATTTTATCTATTCCCTAGACGACTTTGACGGCAAACAAATAGGTGTAATGGGAGGTAGTCAGGGTGGGGCACTTTCCATCGTCACCGCAGGATTGGATGAGCGTATCAAATTTTTGGTCAGCTACTATCCTGCGCTATCGGACCTAACCGGCTACCTTCACGGACGTGCAGGCGGATGGCCTCACCTGTTTAAAAATACGTTTACCAACCAACCCGAAAAAATTGCAACTTCAGCTTATTTTGATGTGGTGAATTTTGCAAGAAGGGTCAACGTACCCGGGTTGTATTCCTTCGGTTTTAATGATAATGTATGCCCTCCTACTTCCATCTATTCGGCCCTCAATGTTATTCCAGGTAAAAAGGATCTCTCTCTGTACAAGGATGCAGCCCATTGGACTTATCCTGAGCAAAGCAGCGAGGGCGATCAATGGATGTTTGAAAGGCTGGGCATCAAGTCCCCACAATAGAGCGGATATCAAGGAAATACATTTGCCGCATACCTTGATGGGTAGAGTCAAAGAATACGCGCTGCCCTTGCTGGTCACATCTGGGATGCAAGTCACAGCGCCACTCCCCATAGTATTCCTCGGGAGAATTAAACTTCCCGAGGATAACCTGCTTCTTGGAAGGAATGTGGTAGAGGTATAATGTTATTTCCCGGTCCTTATTTGGATAGGTATCATTGAGCACCCATTCGTTATTGGTATGGGGCACATAGGTATTGTGTCCGTTACCCGTCATGGCCTCCTCCCCAATCAGGGTCATATTTTCTGTTTGATCTTCCAACAGCCAAAATCCGTTTTGTTTGCCAATCGGTTTGGTCCAAACAAATATGTGGGTAGGATCCCGCCATACAAAATGCGAGGAGAACCCGGAAGGATCGGCAACATATAAGTTTCCTCCGTCCTGATCGGCTGTAATCATGCGTGTCACAAAGCCAGTACGCGCCATCACCTGCGTTTCCAAGATTTCAGGCCTCCAGCGGTGCAAAAAGAGAATACGCTCACTGTCCGGACTGACTAGCAGGTGATTGAACCAATGCCAATTATCGGAAACATCTTCACCCAAATGGGGGATGTTGGCCAATTGTTTGATCGTAAGCAACATGCTTGTGTCTCCGGTGTGCAGGTCCATTTTGTAAAGGCCCAGCTGATCAGGAGCCTTTACCTGTTGGTAAGGGTCAGGGATACCCACATACCCATAACCTGGCCTTAGACCCTGTATCCGGTTGAATGCTGTGCCAATGGCATATTTACCGTTAGGAGCTAGGGCATAAATTGGATTGGGCAACGTTCTTTGTTCTCCAGTTCTGATATTAAAAACCCTGGACACATGCTTTTCTCCTTCGCGGTCGTTCCATATCACCTCCTCCGAGGAACCGGGGATCCATTGCAGCATACAGGATTGTTGCCAGCCCCAAGCATGTGATTTACCCAGGGTTTTCCAAGCATAACCGTTCTCCAAATCGATCAAACCAATGCTTAAACTATCATCCGGATTTGGAGTCCGTCCTTCAAATGACAGGCGGCAGCCCAAGGCATACCTTCCGCTGGGATCAATCTGATGCTTGTCATAATAGCCAAACCAATGCGGATTTGGGCCTTGGGTTATTGCCACCGGAACAAAGTTTGTAAATCCCATGGCCCAAAATGGCGCAGCAAAACCAAATATGCCTACTCCTGCGGCATTTTTAATAAATTCTCTTCTGTTCATCTTTTCTAAGGTTTTTTTTACCAACTCCCAAAAATGCGATTAATCGTATTCCACCATCCCCCAAGTAAATGCCATATTTACTGGGCTTATAACATGTTGTTGGCTACATGATAGGATATAATATTCAAAATAACAAAACAAACGCAATCTTTAAGACTCTAAACCAAACGGCGAAAAGATTAATATTCCTTTGAATAGTAACCAGTTGGACATGTCGAATGCAATAAAGTTGATTTTTTTTATATATGGCTGGCATGGTAGTCCTTTTTCCATTTATCTTGTATTTTTCTAAAGTAGATACATGAAAAAAAATTTGAAGTTATCATTGCTTGTAATAGGCATACTTTTTTTCTTAGGAGCCATCTACACGTATATTCAGTTTAAGGATAGGCATCCGGAATATGCCTTGGATATAACTATTAAAGCAACCTCCAAAAGTTCAGTACAAGCTGGGTTCGGAAAAACAGATATTACACCCGCAAATTTTGACACATGGACGGATGTCTCCGGAAATGCGCGATACAAACCCAAGGAAGGAGATACCTTTGACGATCTAAATGGTAACGGGAAGTTTGATCCCATTTGGCTGGCTGGATTTTCTCAGAACAAACCCGCTACCGGTGTTAATGATCCCCTTTGGGCTAGGAGTATGATCTTGGATGATGGGCAGACTCGCCTTGGCATGTGTGTCATAGATATGATCGGGTTCGGCCATGACGATGTCGTTGCCGTCAGAAAACGGATTCAGGAAAAATTAAACCTCCACTACTTAATCATTTCCAGCACCCATGTACATTCCTCTCCCGATCTGATGGGGCTTTGGGGACCTAATCCATATACTAGTGGTATCAACGAGGAATACAGGGAACAAGCCATCCAAGGCATAATTTCATCATTGGAAACCGCACAAAAGGACTTGGAGCCTTCCTATTTCAAATTTGCAAAAAACGAAATGGATGCGCTTCCTTTAGTGGGTGACACCCGGGATCCGCAGGTTCTTGATGAAGGGATACGGGTGATGCAGGTAGTGTCTTTAACCGATAATCGAACTAAAGGAACTATACTAAACTGGGGCAATCACCCCGAAACACTCTGGTCCGGCAATACCTTAATAAGCTCTGATTTCCCCCATTACTGGAGAGAATATATGGAAAATGGAATCTACCAGGGTGATACGATGGTACATCAGGGATTGGGCGGGGTGGCCATTTTTATGAATGGCGCTTTAGGAGGACTTATGACTACCAGACCCAATATCCCCATAATCCATCCCTTTACTGGAGAGTTTTTTGACACACCAAACGACGAGAAGATCAATGCGCAGGGGTTGGCCCTTGCCAAAATCACATTTGAAACTATGAGACAAGGCATGCTCGAGACACGTGAGGCAGGAATTAACCTAAGGGCTAAAACCGTCGAATTGGCTATGGCAAACAAACTTTTTCGACTTGCGGCATGGGTTGGAATATTCAACCGGGGTTTCACCAGTTGGGGACACATTCGATCAGAAGTAGCCGCATGGACCCTCGGACCAGCATCCTTTGTCCATGTTCCTGGAGAATTATACCCGGAGATTCTTAATGGTGGGGTGGAGTCTCCGGAAGGAGGGGACTATGGCATTGAGCCGGTGGAAGTCCCGTCTATTCGTAGTGAAATGCCCGGAAGGATCCGGTTTTTCAGTGGAATGTCCAATGATATGATTGGGTATATAGTTCCCAAAAGCCAGTGGGATGAAAAACCACCCTATACCTACGGTAGAGAAAGTGCTCCCTATGGAGAAATCAATTCGCTGGGACCTGAAACAGCGCCGACCATTCACAGGTCGGTCATGGAACTGTTGGATGAATTAAAATAAACGACAACATAATCAATTGACTTGTTACCGCTTTACCCAAAACAACCATGCAAGACAGTATTCTAACCTCCGTTTTTTTACCTTTAGCCCTCGCTTTTATCATGCTAGGGATGGGTTTAACACTAACCCTGAAAAATTTCAAAAATATAGTATTATATCCCAAAGCCATCATTTTAGGCCTCTTCACCCAAATCATCCTGCTTCCCATAATCGGATTTACTTTGATCCAATTTTTTGGACTAAGCGGTACTATGGCTGTTGGCCTTATGATTTTGGCTGCTTGCCCAGGCGGCCCCACATCCAACTTGATTACCCATCTCTCTAGGGGCGACACAGCTCTTTCCATTAGTCTGACAGCCGTCAGTTCTGTCATTACTGTTGTCACCATTCCACTTATTGTCAATTATTCCATCCGATTTTTCGGAGAAGAAGGAAGTATAACCCTTCCAATTGGACAAACTATAGTGCAGATTATGGGAGTAACCATAATCCCTGTTTCCATAGGGATGTTTCTAAAAAACAAATTTCCGCTACTCTCCTTAAAAGCGGATAAACCCGTACGCATTGCGTCAGCCATTTTCTTTATCCTTATCATACTGGCAGCCATCTTGAAGGAAAGGGAATCTCTTCCAGCCTTCTTTGCCGAAGCGGGCCCAGTCACCCTGATTCTGAATATCTTGACGCTGCTCATTGGCTATTATTTGGCAAAAGCCTTTTTCATACCAAGAGCACAACAAATATCCATAGCAATAGAATCCGGGATACAAAATGGCACCCTGGGAATCATGATTGCGGCTACCTTGTTGAAAAACTCCGAAATGACCATCCCCATCGCTATTTATAGTTTGCTGATGTTTCTTACGGCCGCTGTGGTAATTTTTCTTTCCAACAGAAAACGGCTAACATCGTCCCCATCGACATAAATTGATTTATTGCGCAGATTCATGTATGCAAAAAGTTTGATCATAGGATTTCAATACCTATATTTCACTTTCGAGTACGTCACATTATCCACTTATCATGCATCGATTTCACTTCCTCATCCTATTATTCATCACGTCTAATTCACTAATGGCCCAACAAGCAAAAAAGGAAATTTGGTATGTAGGCACTTATTCCGAAGCGGGAAGTAAGGGCATTTACGTCTTGGAGTTTGACCGCAACTTCATGTCTTTTGAAGAAATTCAGACCGTACATGACAAGAAAAACCCCACCTTCCTGACCGTCCATCCAAGCAAACAATTTCTCTATGCCGCTTATCGGGAGGGAGAAAATCCGGAAGACAAAAACGGAACCATCATTTCCTACCGCATAGATTCCCGCACAGGGGAACTTAGCAAAATCAACGAAGTGTCCTCCGCAGGAGCCAGCCCTTGCCATATAAGTGTCGACCCTACCGGCGAGGTCGTTTTTGTCTCCAATTACCAGGGAGGCAATCTGGCCAGTTACAAAGTTCGGGAAGATGGAGGGCTCCATCCCGCAACATCATTTATCCAGCACGAAGGCAGTGGGCCTGTACCGGAACGACAGGCTGCCCCACACATGCATTCCATGATACCATCCCTAGATGGAAATTTTGTTTATGCTTCAGATCTGGGGATAGACAAAATCATGACTTATAAGGTAGACCGGAACACTGGGAATTTAAGTCCTGCTTCCAGGGCCTTTGTGCGGAGCGAACCTGGAGCGGGACCACGCCACCTGACGCTTCACCGGGAAATTCCGTTTGCTTATTCGGTAGAGGAACTCTCTAATACGGTGGCGATTTATGAAGTGAACAGGCGGAATGGCAGACTGAAGCCGAAAGGAAGAGTCGAAATGTTGAGCGACGCCGTAAAGTCGGAAAAAAACTCAGCTGCGGATATCCATATTTCTGTGGATGGCAGGTGGCTATATGCCAGTAACCGCGGCCAGGACAATTTAGCCATTTATAGAATCAATGACGTCACCGGCATGCTGCAGCCCGTTGGCCACGAACCCTCCGGAGGGGCACATCCGAGAAATTTCAAGGTCGATGCACTTGGGGATTTTATCTATGTTGCCAATATGGAAAGCGATAATGTGGTGATATTCAATTACCAACCGCTAAATGGAAAAATTGAACCTGCTGGTACCAGCATTCAAATACCAAGGGCGGTTTGCGTGGAACAGCTATTTCTCAACTGATTTAATCATTTTTCCCCGATAGATAATATGGAGGGTTTTGGCCCTTTGAAAGAACCAATTCCGTTAGAAAAAATGTTACTCCAATCTATCCAGTAGATCAAGATCACAAACCTGAGGGGAAGATGGAAAAAAAGAAACGCGTAGTAGTCGGCTTGTCCGGCGGGGTGGACAGTTCGGTAGCAGCCTACTTATTGCTGCAGGAGGGCTATGAAGTGATCGGTATGTTTATGAAAAACTGGCACGATGAGTCTGTTACCATATCCAATGAATGCCCTTGGATGGAAGACAGCACCGATGCGATGCTGGTTGCCGAAAAACTGGGCATTCCATTTCAGGCGATTGACTTGAGTGAAGACTACCGCAAAAGAATTGTAGATTATATGTTTGCCGAATATAAAGCCGGCAGAACTCCCAATCCCGATATACTTTGCAATAGGGAAATCAAGTTTGATATTTTCCTGAAAGCCGCCGAAAAGTTAAAGGCTGATTTTGTAGCTACAGGACACTATTGCCAAAAAGGAATTATCCCAACTGAAAGGGGGCCAATCTATCAGCTTCTTGCCGGTGCTGATACCAACAAAGACCAAAGCTATTTTCTGTGTCAACTCAGCCAAGATCAGTTGTCGAAAGCGCTCTTCCCGATAGGGCATCTTCAAAAGTCCGAGGTAAGACAAATCGCCAAGGAGCAGGAGTTAGTCACAGCGGACAAAAAAGACAGTCAGGGACTTTGTTTTATCGGCAAGGTTCGACTGCCGGACTTTCTCCAGCAACAACTTCTCCCTAAAAAGGGGGACATCATCACTGTTTCCGAAGACGCCGCTATCTATTCCAATATGCGTATTCCTGTTGGTACGGACGTATCCGAAGACCAAGAAACACTGGATAACATCTGCATGCCGTTGACCTATTCGCCGGATTTGGGAAAAAAAATTGCGGAGCATAATGGCGCCCACTATTTTACCATTGGTCAACGAAAAGGGTTGCAGGTAGGCGGTACGGGAAAACCTCTGTTTGTAATTGCTACGGATACGGAGGAAAACGTCATTTATACAGGTTTGGGCGAGGATCATCCGGGCTTGCTTCGGTATGGGTTGTTTGTACCTACAGACGATATTCATTGGATTCGAGAGGACAGGAGGCTTACCGTGGGAGAAGAAGCCCGCTATCTAGCACGTATTCGATACCGTCAGCCATTGACTGACGCTACTTTGATACAAAAGGAAAATGGGTTGTATGTGATTTTTGACCAAGCACAGCGGGGAGTTGCTTCTGGACAGTTTGTGGCTTGGTATGACGGCACCGAAGCCATAGGTTCGGGGACGATTTTTTGATTCCATGCCTGAACTTTCCATTATATATGAAGACGAGCAGTATATAGCTGTAAACAAACCCGCTGGAATGCTGGTGCACCGAACGCCACTTGAAAAGGACCCTGAGGCACTTTTTGCCATGATTATCTTACGTGATCAGATAGGGAAAAAGGTGTATCCACTTCACAGGTTGGATCGGCCAACTTCGGGAGTGTTACTATTCTCCAAATCATCCGAGGCAGCATCCCGGCTTCAACCTGACTTCGCCAGTCATGGGATTAAAAAATATTATCTCGCAGTAGTACGGGGCTTTCTTCCAGATGCGAGGGGAATAATCAATCAACCGCTTTCCAAAGATTTGGACCAAGAACTTCAGGACGCTAGCTCCGAGTATTGGCGGCTGGCGGAGGTTGAAATTCCCTTTTCTTCCTCACCCAGATATACCAGCAGCAGGTACAGCCTGGTAAAGGTTTTTCCGCACACGGGCAGGATGCATCAAATACGGCGGCATTTTGCCCATCTAAGGCATTATATCATTGGGGATTCCACCCATGGCGATAACAAACAGAACAAATTTTTCCGCCTCCATTTTCAATCCAACCACCTTTTGCTTCATGCATGGGTCCTTCAATTTACCCAACCATACACCGGGGAGGATATTTATATTAAGGCGGAGGTTTCACCGCAGTTGGAATACATAATTAATTCGTTGGGATGGAAAACTGTTTTGGAGGAAATTAATGGGTAATTGCGGAACGTCTCCGCAGTATTTTCATTTGGGATAATTTCCTATCTTTGGGCAAAAAAAAATCGAATGAAGAAATATATTGCGTTGTTCTGCCTGCTATTTACTGTTTATTCATCCACTATTTTTGCCCAGAAACAAGCCATAGACCGCCTTATCGAGAAGAAAGAAGCTGTATCCCATTTTAGTTTTTTAGCTTCGGACGAGCTAATGGGAAGGGACCCCATCCGTCCTGAGATTGATATTGCTGCCAGATATATTGCCGAACAGTTTGAACGTTATGGTGCCAAACAGATTCCCGGATCTAATGGATTCTATCAGACGGTACCCTTCCGACTCTCCGCTCCTCCCGTGACTGGAGAAATGAAGGTAGGAGACCGAACCTTATTACATGGAGGCGAAATGCTTGTATTGGACGGACCTGATGTTTCAGGAACCTACGACTTAGTAGTTGCGGGATATGGCCTGGAAGCCGATTATGATGGAAAAGACGTAAATGGAAAGTTTGTGGTGGTCCGCGTAGGCCAGCCTGACCGGCTGTCACCTGCGGATCTTTTTGCGGCAGGCCGCCAGAAATTGGCCCTAGCAAAATCCAAAGGAGCCATGGGAATCATTGAAATGTATAATGTACCCACCACTCCCTGGGGACTTCTCGCCAACTTCCTGAACAAACCTACCCTGACGATCGATGCCGATCCTGAGTCTGGAGATAATATAACGTACATGTGGGTAAAAGATCTATCCGGTGAAATCATAAAAGAAATTTCTGAAAATAACCTAAAAGCGACGCTTATCGTCACCGGGAAAGTAAACCGAAAAATCCCCGGAAAAAATGTGGTTGCGTATATTGAAGGTACGGATCCTACGCTGAAAGACCAGTATGTCATGTTATCAGCCCACTATGACCATATCGGAGTGGGACAGCCCAATGTGGAAGGGGATTCCATCTACAACGGTGCGCGTGATAATGCGGTAGGCACCGTGGCCATTATCAATGCAGCCAAGTTCTTTGCCGCCAATCCTCCCAAGCGATCTATCCTGCTTTGCGCTTGGACGGCGGAAGAAAAGGGATTGTTGGGTTCCGGCTATTTTGCCGCCAATCCCCTTATTCCATTAAAACAAATCATCTATAACCTGAATATCGACAACGCAGGATACAACGATACTACCATTGTATCGGTGATTGGGCTGGGAAGAACTTCGGCAGACCATCATATTGAAGCGGCCGCGAAGGAATTTGGCATCAAGGCAATCCCTGATCCGTCTCCCGAACAGGGACTTTATGATCGCTCCGACAATGTAAATTTTGCCCGTCAGGGTATTCCCGCACCAACCTTTAGCTTGGGATTTACAGCATTTGACGAAACTATTTCCAGACATTACCATCAGCCATCCGATCATGTGGATAATTTTGACTTGGACTATGCCATGGTGTATTGGAAATCATACCTCCTATCCGCCCAAAAGATCGCCAACGAACCGAAACAACCTACCTGGGTTTCTGGGGATAAGTACGAGGAAGCTGGGAAGGCCTTGTATGGATTGGAATAGCCCGTGAATAATCAATTTAGTTCTTGCTAAAACGACCACGAAGGCCACAAGGAAGGCACTAAGGGCGCAAAGTTTTTTTTAAAAATCCTCCGTGTCCTCTGTGTAGCCTTTGTGACCTCTGTGGTTCAATCTTTAAGTGGCGGAGATCCTTTTGCTTCGGCTTAAAAAATGGGCACGAAGGGCACGGAGAGGGCACGAAGGGCGCAAAGTTTTTTATAAAATCCTCCGTTTCCTCCTGTGGTTCTATTCAAAAATTGACTCTGAAGAAAACAATATTTAGAGGTTAATTTAAGTGAAATAGAATATTCGTTGATTTTTTCGAAAAGAAAAAAGTCCTTAATAATACAACGTTCTAAAGGCGACTCCATCTTTACTGTTAAACTCAACAGCCGGAGCTGGGATCTTTATAAGGTTCATGGCGTGAAGCAATCCTTTCAATAATTTATGTCTGGTTTTAATCTTCCGGGTATCTATATCGATGCTTAGCAAGTATTGCCTATACCGGTCAATATGTTGAACAGACTCACCTCTTATAAAATCAGGGTTTTCAAATTCCCCCAGCATACCTTCTCCACTATAACCAACAGATAGGCAAAGCCATTGAGGCCATCGGTCCCACTCAAAGAAACTGGCAGGGCTAAAGGAAAACCAATAGGTTTGGGCATTGTAATCCTGTACAAGCTGGGCACCGATATTCCGTCCAAGGGTTCCGGGTCGGAACTCCGGGTATGGAGAGGGGTAAAAAGAGAATTTTGGTATAACACGCTGCTCACCCCAAGCCAGTTCCTGACCTATGAAAATTGCCGAGCCTGTGGCATTGGCAATAACATCCCCCCAAGAAAAACCATAGCCCTGGTACATGCCATCGAAAATTTCAATTGGCAATTGCAACACAAAACCCAATGAACCACCGTACCATAACGCTTTTCGTTCGCTAATCCCTGTCCACCGCAAGGCCTCATAGCCCCATAAACTCTGGTGGTAAGCCACGTAACTATGGGCAAATTTATCCATCTGCAACCAGCCCGCATTGTCATTATAGAATTGGAAAGGAACCCGATCCCTATCAGCATACCAAACTTCAGAAAGATATAATAGCCCCCCGGTAAAGGCCACTGATCCTGTTCCTACCACAACTGCAAAACGTGTTTTGTTTATCCCCTCATGCAGAGATGAATCTGGAGACTGGGCAAGGGTGTTGAAAGTAAATCGAAGGGAAATTATAAGGGTGAATAAAAAAGTAAAAGCGGGTCTGGAAAAAATTATTGGTTTCACGTTTATCTGTTGCTTTTATCAGACAAACATACAAAGTTTGAAAAATAATCCAGCTCTCCTTACGTAGAAATTATCTGCATTTGCAGAAGGTTAGAATATGCTGATTTTGGTAAGATCTGCTGGGTGAGCGAGAACCATTTTATAATGCTGCCGCAAAAATTGCGACGCTTGCTGATAAAGGGGAAATTCAAATCTTTGTTTGAACCTTTTCTACTGTTTATTATTTGCTT
>DATHWC010000087.1:0-13433 GCA_035460985.1 Lunatimonas sp. | reverse complement strand
TATCTCATATTCAGTTTGATAGCAAAAAAAGGAAAAAAATTGAGGATTAATCCCTTCAATCCTAATCCCTAGAATCCCAAGCTTGAAGAAATATTTAGATTTAATCCACTGGACAATTATATAATATTGGAATAACGAACGTACAATTTCAACTCTTGTCGGTCGAATATGAATTTATAGCCGTATCTGTTACTTCAAGATTAGTTCTGGAGTCTGAAAATGAAAAGTCGTGTCAGACAGTTCGAGTTGAAATTGGAATACGTGAGTTGATATATTTTCTGGATTCTTGTTTAAGAAAAGCAAAGGCGCACTGATGATAAAATCGTCACTACTCCCCACCAAATACTGAGATAAAGGGCTTTTTTGATTGTTTGCGCTACTTCTTCCAGAAATATCAAACAGGTCAATTAAATCTGAACCCGCTGGATGATGAGCATCAAAATTTTCACTACTTGTAATTATTAAATCTATCAAAATTTGGTCAGTCCTTGGCGAATAAGGTGGAGAACAGGCAAAGGCAGAACTAACAAACAACCCGTTACTTTTTGAATCTTTATTTATTGCTACTCGCTCAAGGTCAGGTTTCAGGTAGATTGCAAAGTCTCCGGCTGCATTCACCGTATCTCCGGGAAGATATGTACCCCATTGAGAGGCTGCCACCCTTCTATCGACTCGTTCTATCACAAAGCCCACAATCTTAGCATTATAATGAACAGGGCCGTCAAATTCACAGCATATACAACCTTCTTCACAGGAGGGAAACCCAATTAAAAAAAATAAAAGCAAGCTCAGTTTAATTAGATGTGGTTTTCTCATAGTTATCCATTGAAACTTGGTAAGACATTCCATTTTTAATCCTGGAAGGCAGGCTGTGTCCCAACTAATTTCGCTTTAAAGCAAAGCCGGATTTCCCAATTTGCCCATAAAAAGAATGGCTCCGCTGTGGTTGTCCTGAATAAAAAACACAAAGGGTTTGTCCAAAGCAAATACCCTTGGCTGATTAGGTCCCGCTGAAGTTAATCCAACCTCCACGATCGTGGCCGCAGCGGCTTCGCTTCCCCTTTCATCCACTTCAATCAACGCATCATGAATCACCCTACTGATATACATGGGTTCTGACGGATTGGCAAAGAGCTGGGTAAAGTTGACTGGACTTGGGATAAACGGCTTTTCAAGCCCCATGGCCATAAGGTCTTCATTCATTTCTTCCATCTTGTACCGCATCTTAAATTTGGGCATATGAAGGATAAGGTTTGCTTCTTGCGCAAGTTCCCGCCAAGTTTCAAGATCCTCGAAAGAAAAGTCCTCCAACTTACTGTCAAGATCGGCACCAGTGATTACACCCATATTGTAATGTCCCGTACTGTATGGTATTTCAATGTATTCGAGTCCTTCTGAACGGTAATACCTCAGCGTAGCCGGACCTTCCATCCGCATCATGTCAACCTCGACCTCTTGTTGAGGGGTTACATGGAAAGGAGCCTTTTGCGTATTGGAGGCATTGAACCGGTATTTCCAATCTGCCTTAAAGTAGATGGCATTGACTAAATACATTACCGCATTGGAGGGGATTGCGTCAAGCATGTCTTTGATTAGGCCTTCCGTGTTACTCTCAATCCAATTGTTGATCACATTTACCGATTGGGGATTGGCCATATCCAAACCAGCTACTTCGGCATTGAAGCTGTCCCGGACTGTTGCTTCAAAGGTAGGATTGACTTCAAAGCCCTGTCTGTACCAAATGGCATTAGCTATGGATAACCTTACCTTGGGATCCAGTTCCAGTAAAAATTTTGTCAGCGATTCTGCCGCTTCATTGGCTTCTTCCAAACTCATCCCCTCAAACCGCAAAACCCGGATAAATTCATCCAATACCTCACCCTCATTACCGTTCATGGCCATGGAAAGTGCTTGATGAACGCTGTATGGACTGTAAAATTTATTGGGATCGTCATTTTTCTGAAGCTGCTGAAAAAGGTCTAGGGCAAATCGGGAACTTGCGAAGATCATTTCCTGCTCATGGGCATGCAAGGCCCTGAGGTTTGGTGTCACTAGCGCATCTTCACTGCCGCCCCAGTCACAGGAGCTGAACAAAAATAAAGGAACGAAGAGCGCACAGGCTAAGCAAAATCGGGTATTCATGTTCGTTTGGGTTTGTTATATTGCCAGTACGAAAGATTGGTTCGATTTGCTACAATAGAGTGGTGATTATTTTTTGTCGTAAAAGCAAACTATGAAATTACTAAGAAGAAACTAGACCTGACAGATCTGACCTTAATCCGATCTATCTTTTCTGTTTCTAATTTTATTTAAGTATTCCACATCCGCCAGATCCTTCGAAATTTATAGTTTTGGAAAGTTCGTTGAAATGGGGTTCTGACTTGATTCCATAACTTGTTACGATTTAGCAACAGGAACTAGACCAGGCAGGTTTTTGAAACCTGCCTGGTCTGTCATAAACAAACCCAATCCATCCCATTGCCGTACAATTTGTAATTGTTATGATTTCCTAGTCTCCTTTTAACCTTTCAAATGCTACTCCCATGAAAACCCGATTTATTCTCCTCTCCTTGATCACACTTTTCTTTATTCCTAAAGAAGGAAAAACCCAGGGATTTCTGGGAGGTGTACATCTCAAGTCCGGCATTCCAATTGGTGATTTTAACGAGGAGACCGGCATTTTCGTCCTACCGGAAGTAGGATTTGGTATTCTTCATGGAATTCAGGGAACACCCATTTTTGTCGGGGCGGAGCTTGGATATGGACGGTATGGGACAGCGGTAAACAGGAGAAGCGATATTTTTCCGGGCGTAAATCAGCGGTTTCGGATTAGAAGAAACAACAATTATGTGAATCTTATGGGGGTAGTTAGGCTAATGGCTCCCGAGGTAATGCGTTTCAGACCCTTTGTTGAAGGACAAATTGGCGGGATTCATACTTTTACCAGATCACACATCCGGGAAAATAGATTGGCTGATCCCATTGCTTCCGGGACGGAACGATACGATTGGGCCATGATGGTCCAGGTAGGCGCGGGATTACTGGTTCCGCTAAATTCCACCCGGGATACTTTTTTAGAAGTGAAGTTGAACTATGTAGATTCCGGACAGATGGATTACCTGACCAAAAACAGTGCCTACTACATAGAACCGGGAGAGTTGGTTCTTTCCCCAAAACGGTCTGGGTTCAATATGCTTCAACCCTCGGTGGCGGTGAGGTTTAATTTTGATTGAAGCCCAAAATCGAACTGATTTAGTGAGTAGTGAAAAACGAAATTGAGAGTAAAGTGAAAAACGTAAAGTGAAAAGTTATTAATAGCGGGAAACAGGCATTTCACCGAGGTGAATAATACTTAATTATCAAATAAAATTAATTTAAAGTAATACCAAAGACTAGGGGAAAAATGATTTAAACGTGCAGGATATCAGGGGAAAAGTAGTTTTAGAAAAAAATTGCATTTACAATATTAGGATATTGTAAATAAGAATAAAAGGTGTAACTTTAATTTGAAAACAACCCATACCAGAATGGCTGCTAAATATTCTATCAAGAAAGGAAACACTGAAAATGCGTTTCAGGAGGTGGTTATACCGGAGCTTCAATACTTCTTCAAAATCCCTGCTTCCAGGGTAGCTGAGCCCCACCCGTATTTGGATGAAGTGATCTCCTTTTCCGAGAGCAAGGTACTTTTTGATTTTTTGGATTATAGCCAGCATGAGATTGCCGAGCTAATGGAAGTTGATCCCAGCACCCTCTTCCGCTGGAAAAAAGAGGAGAAACAATTGACAAGATTGCTCACCAAAACCATTATGGATATGGATAAGATCATTGCCAAAGGGATCAGGATATTTGGCACAGAGGCGCTATTCTCGGAATGGCTACACACCTCCAATCATGCCTTAGGCAACAAAAAGCCGGCAGATGTCATGCGTAATCCTTATGGTCTGCAGTTGGTTGACCAGTCATTGGAGGCAATGGCCTGGGGGACATTCCTATAAAATCAGGCCTCTATATTGAAAGCGTACAGGCTTATAGAAAATATACCCGGTAGATCCGCATTAGGTTACGGCTTGGGCGGAGGAAGGTGGAATCAATATGGGACACCAATGATCTATTGTTGCAATGTATCTGCCCTTAATTTTTTGGAAATGCTAAGCATCAAAGGAGTGGTGGTGAGCCAATCCAACTGGTCATTGATTACGTTGGAAATACAAGTTGAACTATCCTATCTGGAGCCGAGTGAATTGCCAACCGAATGGAGAAATAGGCCCTACCCCATAAGTACGCAACAGATCGGAACGATGTGGGCCAAGGAAATGGTGTCCCCTGTTTTGAAAGTACCTTCCTGTAGGATTCCATTGAGTAAGTTTTCAGAGGAATATAACCTATTGATCAATCCGCTTCACCCTGAATTTCTCCATGCTATTTCATTTGTGAAGCAGGAAGAAGTAGGTTTTGAAATGAATTATTGATTAGTGGAAAGTGGAAAGTGTAAAGCCTAAAGTGAAAAGTGAAAACGTTGTTAAGTGAAAAGTGCCAGATAGCCGATTAAAAAATGTAGGCATCAATGACAAACCATCAATTTTTAACTATTCACTTTTAACTTAAATGGTAAAGTTATGGATAGCCCACTAAAAAATAAAAGTTATGCATTTGCTATTCGAATTGTAAAGCTATCACAGAATGAGGTCAACTTACCCACTTTTAACTGTTCACTTATAGCTTGCTTTCAAAATTGTACCTTAAGGGAGAAATCGCAACCTTACTCCTTACGACTTACGCCTTACCCCTGTTGTGAATTGCTTTCAAAATTGTACCTTAAGGGGGAAATCGCAGCCCTCAATCATTTCCGCTTTGGTTAAGTCCGTTGTGAAAACATCTAAAAGGGCCCGGGGGAATTTTCTTCCGGGTCGTTTTTTTTACCCATGGCAATATAATATTTTTTAAATACCGACAAAAGCCACCTACAAAATAAATTAGATTCTCACTTGGCGTAGTTTTTTCTGTAAAGAGGTTACAATACAAAAATCTATATACGAAGGAGAATAAGACTTATACAAGTCCAATATTCTAAAAGATCTCAAATTCTAACTACCATCACCCCGCTATAACCAGTTCAAACTTTCCGATTTAAGCCTTCAAGATCCCACTTCTTCCGCCATTTCTCCCACAATAATTGCATTACTCAATATTTTTTAGAAGATTAAACAAATTTTACAATTGACCATAAATCCATCTTAACCTTATCCATCCATGCAACGAAGAAAATTTTTGAAATTGGGAGCATTGGGTTCCGCGGCGGCATTTGCCGGCATCCACTATCCCGCCAGGGCTTTTGACGCCTCTGACCTGAAAATTGCTAAAATCCGCTACTATGCCGCTCCCGGATATAACAAGCCGCTGTTTAACCAGGCCAGGGGAATTGTAGAAATAGAAACCGACTCCGGCCTGATCGGCATTGGGGAAGGGGGAAGCAATGATATGATCCGTCAAGTTGCCGAAATGATCATCGGCGAAGATCCCTTCCGCATCGAGCACCTCTGGCAGCATTGTTACCGGGATATGTTTTATCCGCCTGGAAGAGAAAAACTCCATGCCCTGGGCGCCATAGAAATGGCACTATGGGATTTAAAAGGCAAGGCTTTGGGCGTGCCGGTCTATGATCTGCTCGGAGGAAAAACCCGAAATTTTGTGGAGTGTTACGCTACAGGCTTTAGAAACTCCACGGCCACCACCATGGAAGGCAGGGCCTTGGATTGCCTTGCGGCGGGTTTGCGCTGCTACCGGATCGGACCCACCGGAGGAAATGGGGAGGAGCCCTTTGACTTCTATGTACACACTAAGAAAACCATAGAGATGTGCGAAAAACTGGATCAGGCGGTAGGGGGTAACGGCAACTGGGCAGTTGACCTCCATACCCGTTTTGACACGCCAGAAGCAATCAAAATCTGTGATGCATTGGAAAAACTGGAGCCATACTTTGTGGAAGACATCATCCGCTCAGAAAACCCCGAAGTATACCGCACCATCCGGAGCATGACCAAAGTGCCCATCGCAGTGGGTGAACAGTTTGGAGACCGCTGGGATACCAACGTACTTATCGAAAACCACCTGATCGATTACAGCAGGGTAACCCTTCCCAATACAGGCGGCATCACCGAACTGAAAAAAATTATTGCCATCGGGGAAACCCATTACGTGGGAATTATCCCCCATTTTACCGGGCCATTGTCAACGGCTGCCTTGATTCACGTGCTTGGATCATCAAGCCCAACCCGGTGTATGATCGAACTGGCCGGTGGGGTTCCGGAATATCCGCCCTATTTCAATGCTGACTATATTGATTTTAGAGACGGAAAAGTCCACCTAAATCCCAATCCGGGGTTGGGTGTGACCTTCGATCCATCCAAAGCGGACTTTCTTTTTGAAATCTCCGAACCAACCAAATTCGCCCATCCCTATTTATTGGCTCCTGATGGTTCTATCCATAACTGGTAACGGGAGTAAATAGTCCTCAAATTTCCATCTCCAACTCACGGGCGCTGCCGGGAAAAAATTTTCCCGGCAGCGCCTTTCATTTTATCACGAACGTTTTGATCAGTGAGAAGTATCAATTTCAAATACAAAAAAACCCCGACCACCCTAAAAATTTTTCGTTAGTTGTTCAAAAATTAATTTGTCACCCGATCTCGATTATACCTAATGGTTTCCACTTAAAATATAATTTACAGGAAAATACTTTTTGATTTTGTTATATTCCAAAACAACTATATTTATATTTTATACGATATATTATATGGTAAACGTGTTGTTTTAACGCTATTAAATTTATTTTTTAGATGTTAATTGAAATTAAAAAATTGCTTTTTTAATCGATTAAGCATACATTGGATTGAAATTATTTCTTCTTAATTTAAAATTTAAATCTTATTATTTCCATAAAGTAATCCAAAAAGGTAAATCCTGACGAAGTAATGATCATTATTATTGCTTAATCGATTAAACAAAAAATATTACAAAAACGAATAAAAATCAATTTATTACCCTCTTTTATATAAAATGACAATTAAATATCAGTTAAACCCAATTTTAATCAACACGTATCATGGAAAAAAAAGTACTTCTCTTTTTTCTGGCCTTGCTATGCGCAGGCATCAGCTTCGGCCAGGAGACTAGCATTACCGGTAACGTCGTCGACAACAACGGCGATCCCATTCCGGGAGTCAGCATCGTAATCAGCGGCACATCGCGTGGCACCGTCACTGATCTGGACGGAAATTTCATGTTAAATGCCCTTCCTACAGCGAGTTTGATTTTTTCATACATCGGCTATGAAAACCAAACTGTTCTTCTAAACAACCGCACACAACTCAGCATCGTCCTTAGCAGCAGCGACATCGGATTGGATGAGGTCATCGTCACGGCATTGGGTATTAAGCGGGATGCCAAAACACTGGGATTTGCCACCACCACCTTGGATGGAGGAATGATCTCAGAAAACCGGACACCCAATTTTGCCGATGCCCTACAGGGAAAAATAGCTGGGGTTAATATTTCCTCCATGTCCACTGGGCCAGGGGGAACGAGCAAGATCCGAATTAGGGGGCAATCCTCCTTCAGCGGGCAAAACAACCCACTAATTGTTATCAATGGGGTACCCATGGACAATTCCAATTATTCCCTGGGGGGCAATTTTGGAAACCGGCAAATGAACAACTCTGATGGTGGGGACGGGTTATTAAGTATCAATCCCGATGATATAGAAACGCTTACAGTCTTAAAAGGGGCAACCGCTGGAGCCTTATACGGTTCCCGAGCCAAAGACGGGGTGATCATGATAACCACCAAAACCAAAAATTCCGCACAAGGATTGGGGGTAGAATTCAACTCGAATTTTACCTCAGACACCCCCCTTGATTTTACCGATTTCCAATATGAGTTCGGTCAGGGAGAGGGCGGCGTGAGACCTACTTCTTCATTTCCCACCTCGGGAGTTTGGAGTTTTGGAGAGCGATTTCAGCCTGGCATGACCCAGATTCTATTTGACAATGAGGAATGGCCTTACGAGCCTGTGTTTGGCCGTGTAAGGCAATTTTACAACATTGGTACAAACTGGACAAATACCCTCACCGTCTCCAACAGCGGGGACAACGGTGGCTTTAGCCTGTCCTTTGCCAATACCGACAACAAAGCCATTGTTCCAAATTCTGAGCTAAACCGCAAAACCATCAATTTGGGTTTCACACAAAACATCACCTCTAAGCTCGTGGCGGCGGGAAATGCAAACTATTCCCATGAGGAAAACCAAAATCCTCCCCAAGTAAACGCCCAAGACTTCTCTACTGCGACGGTGGTAATGACCCTTGCTAATTCCATGCCTTTCGAAGCACTTCGAAATAACATTACTTATCCGGATGGGAGTGAAATCGTGATGTCACGGTTTCTTGTGAGAAATAACCCGTATTACTCCACTTCCAGGCGGTTTGACAATGTGAAGCGCGACCGATTAATCGGGAATCTCTCGTTGACTTACAATTTTACCCCCTGGCTTTATGCGATGGGAAGGTTGTCCATGGACTATTATACAAGAAACAATGATTACAACACGCCCAATGGATATGCACCAATACCTCCAGCCCCAGCAGGTTTTGTCAATGGTGCTTATGCTCAGGATGTCCGGCAGTTTAGAGAGACCAACCATGATTTCCTGATTGGGGCTAATAGGGGATTTGGAGATTTTAAAGTTGATTTGACTTTTGGAGGAAATCAGCGCTATGTCCGCATGGACTATAATAGCGTCGCTGTAAGGGATTTTGTGATTCCAGAGTTGTACACCGTCATGAACGGCAGGGTAAAGGACCCACTTTATAGCCTTTCAGAACGGCAGATCAACTCGCTATACGGCCTGGGGGAAATCTCCTACAAAGAATGGCTTTTCCTAAACGTAACGGCTAGAAATGATTGGTTCTCCACCTTGGCACCTGCCAACAGAAGCATTATGTACCCCTCCGTGTCTACCAGCTTTGTATTTTCCCAAGCCTTTGACAATCTACCCGAATGGCTTTATTTTGGCAAGTTACGTGCCGCTTATGCTGAGGTGGGAGACGATAACGTGGCCCCCTACTCCAATGCCTTGTTTTATGCCGTTGACAATAACCTCTTTCCAAACCCGGATGGACTCCCTTCACCACTTGGGCGCGTCAATGCCAGTACGGTTCCCAATACCAATCTGAGACCATTGCGGGTTCAGGAAACTGAGATAGGCCTTGAACTTCGGTTGTTTGACGAAAAAATCACGTTTGATTTTGCCTATTACAAGAAAATTACGAATGATCAGATCCTGGCCACCCAAATCTCGGATGCATCCAGTTTTACAAACCAACTGGTAAACATTGGACAAAGTATGAATCAAGGGCTGGAAATGCTGGTATCAGGATCTCCGATTAGAACCGAAAAATTCCGCTGGGATGCCAGTGTAAACCTCACCTACAATACTTCCGAGGTACTGAAATTGGGACTTACCGACGCAGACACCGTGATCACTGTAAGTAGTGGAGGTGGCAGGATATTGAATCAGGTGGTGGGTAGACCCATAGGACAGCTATATACCTTCACCTATCTCAGAGATGATCAGGGTAGGCAGGTATTCGATCAAAACAGTGGCAGGCCGCTGCGAAATGACGTACCCCAGAATGTAGGCTCTGTACTTCCAAGGTATTTTGGGGGTATTACCAATACCTTTACGTGGAAAGGGATAAGCCTATTCACGCTGATTGATTTCAAGCTCGGGCATAAGATGATTGAGGGAAGGAATCAAAATTACCAGCGACATGGGCTCCACAAAAATACATTGAACGGAAGGGATCAGGGCTTTGTCGTCGGAGATGGCGTAAATCCGAATGGAGAAATCAATACCACCCAATCCCTGATACAACCATTCTATGAAACCACCAATGTGTTGGGAATTAACGAGGACTGGGTTGTAAATGCTGGTTTTTGGAAATTGAGGCAAGTTTCACTGGGTTATGACCTCAGCAAATTCCTTCCGGAAAGTTTGTTTATCAAGCGTCTCAGAATTAGTGGAGTAGCTAATAACGTGGCGATAATCAAAAGATGGACTGAAAACATGGATCCCGAAAACGTATCCGTCACCTCGGACAATGCCAACGGGCTTGATTTCTGGCCCGCATTGCCTCCTACCAGAAGTATAGGGTTTAATCTTAACGCTAAATTCTAAAACCATGAAAAATCACATTATCTATATCCTCATATTTTGTCTGGCTGCGGTTAACTTCAGCTGTGACGAAAATTTTGACGAAATCAATACCAATAAGGTTGACCCAACTACTCTTAGCCCGCTGTTCTTGTTAAATCAAGGCATTGTGGATATGCGTTATCGGGATGGATTTGCCACCTTGCAGGACTTATCCTATAATTTTGGGATCGTTCAGCAGATTATCACGCCCTTCGGAAGCTCACTTGCCGGGGCAAATTACAACCAGCTCAATCTAGGCAACACCCAGCCCATCTGGCAAAACACCTATAGGAATGCCCTGAAAAACATTGTGGATGCCGTAGAAAAGAGCCGGGATGATCCCAACAACGTCAACCTTTTTCATGCGGGAAGAATATGGAAAGCCTATGCTTACATGGTCTTGACGGACAATTACGGAGATATTCCCTATTTCCAAGGGGCCCGGGGATTCATCGACCAAATTGTCGACCCCGAGTATGACACGCAGGAAGCCATTTACAACGACATTCTGAAAGAATTGGAAGAGGCTACAGCCGGGCTTAATCCGGCAAACCCACGGGTAACCAGCGAAATTCTCTATGGGGGAGATCCGATATTATGGAAAAAGTTTGGCTACTCCCTGATGCTTCGGGCTGCCATGCGACTGAGTAAGGTGGATCCCGCAAAAGCCCAGAGCTTTGTCACCAAGGCAGTTGCCGGTGGATTGATTCAGTCCAACGACGAAAATGCGGTCCTCCGAAATACTTCTGTTTTCAACAACTACCTAGGGGTACATTTGGGAGCGAGGGAAAAGGCCAACTATTACCTGACCGCACCCTTTGTAAACCACCTCAAAAACAACAACGATCCCCGTCTAAGGTCTATTGCCATCCGCCATGTAGGTGCTACCAACGGTCCTAGTCAAACCATTGCACGCATTACCCGCGACCCTGCCCTTCAGGTGGGTATGCCTATGGGGCATGATGATGTTTCCATCAACTCGGTTCTGGCAGCAAACGGAGTCGTGAGCCTATGGGATTTCTCTCAAGCCAATATCTACACCGTTTTGAAAATTGATGCCCCCCAGTTTATACTCACCTATGCCCAAAATCAATTGCTTTTGGCGGAAGCAGCAGTAAGAGGATGGGTATCTGGAAATGCGGCTGATTACTACGCAGCGGGCATCCGTGCCAATATGGAGCAAATGGCCCTGTATGATGGCGACGCTTCCATACCGACTGCCGACATAGATCAGTACATCGCTGCCCATCCACTGGTTGCCGGCCGGGAACTTGAGCTGATCAACACCGAATATTGGATAGCGGCTTTCTTAGACGGGTCAGAACTCTTTGCCAACTTCAGAAGAAGCGGGTACCCCATCCTGCAAAAAAACCCCTATACGGGCTCAGAAATCACGGGAGACTTTATCCGCAGCATGCCCTATCCAGATAGCGAGCGAGTAGTAAATTTGGCTAATATGCAGGAAGCACTAAGCCGTCAGGGACCCAACAACTTGGATCGGCGCGTGTGGTGGGATACGCCCTAAATTTAACATCATCTCCCTCCACAATTAATTAAATCAAGGTATCCTTTGCAAGGGAGGTTTGTAGCAATAGAAAAAACCTCCCTTGCAAAGGGTTTATTAAAAAGTTGTTACGAAAATTATAACTTGATGGCAACCAGCTATTTTAGTGATATTAGTCGAAAATATTTCGGCCCTCTAAAAGGAGTTACACCGGGATCGTTTGGACAATGGTTGATATTTGTAGCCTAATTCCTTTTAATAGTTGGTATTTCGTGTTAATTTTTGAATTAGCTTATGGGTATCTGATGCCAAACAAAAGAAAAGTTTCCTTAAAGCATATTGCGGAAAAGGCTGGAGTGTCAACCGCCTTGGTCTCCTATGTGCTTAACGGGAAGGAAAGAGAAAGCCGAGTGGGTAGTGAAATTTCGCAAAAGATAAAGCAGCTTGCGAAAGAACTTAACTATACACCCAACTACGTCGCCAAAAGTCTCCGTAGCGGCAAAACTCACACCATTGGCCTTATCATCGCCGATATTGCCAATCCCTTCTTTGCCAACATCGCCAGGGAAGTGGAGGATGAAGCTAAAAAAACCGGCTACACGGTCATTATCGGCAGTTCGGATGAAAATCCCGAAAAATTCAAGGATTTGATCAGTGTGTTTCTTGACCGGCAGGTAGATGGTTTAATCGTTGTATCTACTGAAAAATCATTCCAACAAATCAAAATGTTGCACCAGCGCAAATATCCCTTTGTCCTTTTGGACAGGTATTTCCCAGAATTACAAACGGACTACGTTTCGATTGACAGCTTTCAGGCATCCTTTTCCGCCACCACACATTTGTTGGAAAATGGCTACAAAAGTATCGGCTTTATTGGCTATAAATCAAAACTCTTTCACATGATCGAAAGAAAGCGGGGAGTCACCGAAGCCTTGGAAAAAGTGGGTATCAAACCACTTAAACACTGGAGCCAGTCCATTACTTTTGACAAGGTGGAAACAGAATTAAAGACCGCCATGGAAGCTATGATTTTTTCTCAGACGCCCGTCGATGCCATTCTATTTGGGACGTATCGTTTAGCAATTAATGGGTTGAAAATTATCAGAGAATTGGGAATAAAGATCCCAGATCAGTTGGGCATTGTAAGTTATGGACAAGCCGAAAGCTTTGAGCTCTATGAATGCCCGATTACTTATCTGGAGCAGCCTCTTGGGGCATTGGGGAAAAAGGCGGTTAGCTTACTTGTTGACAAAATCAAACAGCCTACCCACATTCCTGAGCAAATTCTAATGAAGGCCCGCTTGGTAATCGGAGAATCTTCCCATGCAATTTCTGAGTCTATAAGTAAAATATAACTAACAAGTAAACCCCATTATGAAAAAAAACAGAATCAATAATGAATCAAAAAAGTCCTCTTCCGTCCTGTCGCGGAGATCTGCCATACAGTCTGTTCTAGGCTTGGCGGGCACTGGTTTTCTTTTGCCACTTTCCTCCTATGCGGAACAACCGGCCTACTCACCGACTAAATATGGAGAGGTAAAAATCACCCGCTTGGAGACCTTCCTGGTAAAACCCCGTTGGATTTTCCTTAAAATTCACACAGATGCAGGGGTGGTAGGTCTGGGAGAGCCCTTATTAGAAGGGCGGGCTTTGACCATTCAAACCGCCATACAG
>DATHWC010000086.1:0-7350 GCA_035460985.1 Lunatimonas sp. | reverse complement strand
CATCAACAAGCACCGAAAAGGGGATATCTACCCTAGAGCTATACTTTTCCATCTTTTCTTTGGTATCCACCGGGTTGACGTAAAAGGGCACAATATTTTCTGCAAATTCGAATTCAGGCTTCGTGAATTTTTCCAGGGCGATCTTGCACCAGCCGCAATTGATCATTGAAAAGTCCAGCAGTACCTTTTTGCCCTTTAAAGTGGAAAGTCGGACGGTGTTTCCCTGTAGGTCCCGAAGTTCAAAATCAGGCGCCAATTTGCCCACAGCAAGTGTCTGAGAGGATTCTCTTTTTTTCTCTCCGGCTAATACGGACAAATACCCCTGTGGCACAATAGCCTGAAGGGGATTGGTAACAGCTCTAAATTTATATTCAAAAAATCTGTTATCAATAAGTTGAGACCGTTTCCCATTATGGTACAACCTCCTCGAGTACCTTTCTATTAGTAGATTCGCCGGATTAATAAATAGGTGATTTTCAAGATAAATTTTCTTGTCACCAATCGTTGTATCCATATCAACCCGAAAGAAATTTAAATACTTTTTCTGGTTGATTGCTGTGTCCTGCTTATAGGTCCAAGGTACTTTTTTAAGCAGGTTGACCGGTGAAAAATCGATGAACCCGTTGGATGCGGCTATGTGTACAAAATCCCAATCAGCCTCCTCAGAATAATATGTTACGGTACTGTCCTTATGATTGACTAAGAGTAATACGTCATCCAAGTACGCTATTTCAGATATTTTTCTTTTCCCTATATAGTTGTATTCAAAATGTCTATTTGGATTCTTTTGTATGATAAGCTCATGCATAACGGTATCTATTTCACCAAGGTTTGGATTTTCCCATAACATCTCGTGGCTAAAACCGACTTCGTCTGCAGCATAAAATTTTTCTTTTGCAGCTTGAAAAACTTCCTCAGGTGACATCGCAGTTTGACAGCCAAATATTGCCAAAATAAAAACCCAACAATTTCTCATAGAAATATCGATTTAATCAGAACATTTTGACGTAAGAAAAATTAAGTTACAAATTATTATTTTACCAACAAAACATTATAAATCAATTAGTTGAATAAATTTATACCCCAATCTAATATGGGGACATACGATTTCAGTAATAGGGTGTCTTTTGATGGTTTACCATGTGAAATTCCTATTAAAATTGGCATCTATTTTGACATATTGGAATATTGAAAATTCTGTATATATTCGTTCGGATTTTTGACAAATGACGAAGGCACTGAAACCGATATTTGGATTTGCAATGGCCGCCATGATGGCGGTTCAGGTCATGCTTTTGCCCATTCTGGTATCGGATGGCAATACTGCCAAAACGGCGTTTTCTGACAATTTAGCCGCACAAACTACCCTTGTAGATGAACATGCCGACAAGTCACCAATTTTTTATGAAAGTGAGCGGCTAATTATATCCATTCCGAAATCTTTTGCGGAAGCTGGCAATTTACTATACAGCACATTAGCAGATTATTTTTTCTATCTAAATCAACAGCTAACGACCGCATACCAACTTAGCCAGCAGGTCATGCTGGTTTTTGGCATTCGGGAAATTAAGTTTCCAACCCATTTTTTCTGGTAAGTAGAAGTCATCAGAACTATGTTCTATAACCCCATACCTAGGGGATTAAATTAGTTAAACTTTCTACTTCAATCCATTCGGAGAGCCAACTAGCTTTCCGGCTACTTATATCGTATAACCATGTTCGACATAGATTTAATTTCGTTTTCCGTAGCGGTAATATTAATCGCCGCCTTTGCCCTGCCCTTTTATTTGAATGCTCGTAAAGTCAAATTAAGAGAACGCAAGGCGCTGAAAATCCTAGCTGATTTCACCTCTACCCACGGACTTGATTTACAGGAAAAAGATCAATGGAGGGATAAATATTTTATCGGTCTTGATAAGGAAAAGGCACAAGTGGTTTATAGTGCGGATACCTCTCAGGATCACTACAAGTGTATTCGTCTCGATCAAATAAAGAGGGTTTCTGTTGCAGAAGTATCCCATCAGGTGACCAATGGGAAAGAAAGCCATAAAGAACTTGATCGATTGGAACTGATCCTGATCAATCAGAATGACAAACCCATTCACGTATTGGAATTCTACGACGGGGACCAATACTCTGATCTTGTTGGGGAAGGGGTTTTGATCAAAAAGTGGGAAACTTTGCTCAAGGATTCAATTAAAAATGTACCCAAACATCAGTTGGTATCATGAACAAGGAGCAAGTAATTCCAAAAGAAGCGGTTTCAGTGATGCATTTCCTAAAAGAGGACGTACTTAAGGATCCATCCGATATCCGTCAGAGAAACCAAGATTTGAACCGTGCCATGACCCTCGGAAACTTGGAACATGGCAAAGTCAAAATCCATTTTCTCGATGCACAGCATAATTTCTATCAGGTAGAAACTACCGTCTGGGCGGTAACAGATGATTATTTGTGCCTAAAAGGTGATTTGCAAATCCCTACATGTGCAGTGTTGCGCATAGACTAGAATAAAGGGGAGGGAATCAATTAGAATCCCTCCCCTATTCTCAAAATATTTTTAATTCATATTGCCTTAATTTCCTATAATATGGAACTGTTTCTGTTAGCTGAAACTTGGATTGCGCTATTGACCCTTACCTTCTTGGAAATAATTCTGGGTGTGGACAACATCATCTTTATCTCCATTATTTCCAACAAGCTCCCACAGGAACAACAGGCCAAAGCCCGGAATCTGGGCTTGGGATTTGCGCTGCTATTCCGCGTTGCGCTATTGATGGGAATTTCATGGATTATTCAGTTTACCCAGCCAATTATTACAGTCTTTGATTTCTCCCTCAGTGGCAAAGACTTAATTCTGGCCTTTGGCGGTTTGTTTCTGCTGTTTAAATCTACGCTTGAGATCCACCATAAAATGGAGGGCAAGGCTGAAGAGATTAAACCCAATTCAGCAAATAGGCTTTCCGGTGTGATTTTTCAGATTATCCTGCTTGACATCATCTTCTCCTTTGACAGTATTCTTACAGCCGTGGGATTGGTCAATGAAATTACCCTGATGATAATAGCCGTGGTATTGGCCATGGGCATAATGATGGCTTTTGCAGGTAAGATAAGTAGGTTTGTCAACAAACACCCCACCCTCCAAATTTTGGCTCTTTCCTTTTTAATTCTGATTGGATTTATGTTACTGGTGGAAGGCTTCCACGTGGAAGTACCTAAGGGGTATATTTATTTTGCGGTTTTCTTTTCCTTAGGGACGGAAATAATCAATATGCGCATGCGTAAAAATACGGATAAACGACAGGTGAAATTAAATCCCAGAATCATTGCAAAGAAAAATCATTAAAAAAGTGCTAAATTATCGCATCTTGGTTTAATTTGATTTACTTTATAAAATATCAAAACAATCAAATAGGATGCACCATTTCGTAACTATCAAAGACATCGCACGGGAACTTAATGTTTCAGTTTCTACAGTTTCCAGAGCGATGAGAGATACGCATGACATCAGCATTGAAACCAAAAAAAAAGTTCTCGCGAAAGCTGAGGAATTGAATTACAAACCCAATTTCAATGCAAGAGGGTTATCTCAGGGAAGAACAAATAATATTGGCATCATCATCCCATTTATCACGAATTATTACTTTTCGACCGTAATCACCGGTATACAAAACGTGGCTTACTCCAATGGGTATAACATCATACTTTATGTGACTAATGATTCAGAGGAACGAGAATCCCAGATTGTTAGGAATTTGACAATTTCAGGCTTAGACGGTATACTTATTTCTACTTGCGCTGGAAACTATGATCATATTAATGAGGTAAAAGAAAATGGTATCCCGATTGTGTTCTTTGATAGAACAAGTGATTTGCATGCGACGAAAGTGATGCAGGACGATTACAATGGGGCCTTGATTGCCACGAAACATCTTATTCAACAGGGGTATTCCAAGATTGCGCATATCACAGGCCCCAAGGATCAAATGTTTACGAAAAACAGGCTAAACGGCTACCTCGACGCACTTGAAGAACATCAGATTTCCGTCAAAAAAGAATGGATAATTCACAGCGGTTTCTCACAGGAATGGGGAGAAAAAGACATGATAGAGCTCTTAGCAAGCAGACATGCTCCAGACGCATTGTTTGCCGTAAATGACAGAAAAGCGATCGGAGCCATGTTGGCACTTAAAAGGGAAAAAATAAATATTGGTACTGAGATAGGAGTCGTTGGTTTTACCAATGACCCCATGTGTACCATCATCTCTCCGAGCTTAACTACTGTATCCGAATCTGCTTTTGATATTGGTAGAATAAGCTGCGAATTACTACTCATGCATATCAAGAAAGAGAATTTTCCTCCCCAGGAAGTTATACTTCCCGGGGAGTTAATTGTGAGAGAATCTACTTTGCGAAATAAAACCTAATCCGGAATTATAAATGAATGAAAGAAGATTGATAATTTGATAAATTACGTTACTTTTCTATTTCTATTGACAAGAGTGACGCGGAAGCCTCATCCAGAAAAATGGAGCAAGAGGGATGTGATTGAAGGATGCTGGATGGATGGAGGTTTGTAACTTCATTTTCCAAACAATCTTTTATCGCCTGGGCTTTTCGTTTATCCGGCACAGAACAAATAATGTGTTTTGCCTTTAGAATCTGCCTGATAGACATGCTGATCGCTTGGGTTGGAACATCCTCTAAGCTTTCAAACCACCCTTCGTTCAACTGCTGCAAGCGACAGGGTTCATCTAAGTCAACTATTAGGTAAGGCAATTCTGTATCAAAATCTGCCGGAGGGTCATTAAAAGCCAAATGCCCATTTTCCCCTATACCCACAAGTGCAACGTCAATGGGATGACTGGAAATCAACTCCCCCAATTGCTTACAGACTTCCTCCGGGTTATTTTCCCCGTCAATAAAATAGATAGCACCAAGGTTTTTTACTTTTTCAACAAATCTTTCTTTCAAGTATTTCCGGAAACTAGCCGGATGGGTGTCGGACACGCCGATGTATTCATCCAAATGAAATACGGTTACTTTTTCCCATGCCACATCCTCTTTCACAAGCTGGTTGATAGTTTCAAATTGACTGGTACCAGTTGCCAAAATAATGTTAGCATATCCCTTGAGGCGAATAGCCTCTCTAATTTTATTTCCGGCTTCTTTCCCGGCTTGATTCCCTAGTTCTTTTGGATCCTTTGTTTGAATAATTTTCATGAAATATATATGTTTTAGTTAAGTGTATTTGGAAAGCCGTTCTTGCTCACCTCGTAATCAAAAACTCATATTTTTAAATTTCAGGCAAGGGCACTATTTGCCACCCGAATCACATTCCCCCCTAAAATCTTTTGAATATCCTGATCTGAGTATCCCAATTGGACCATTCCAACTGTAAACAATGGCCAGTTGGTCCATGCCATACTTTTAACCATAGTTGGTGTTTGCTGAAAATCATCCACCGGCCATAGGGCTTCCCAACGATTTCGAGGCCTCCTGTATGCAGGTATTTTTTTATTCTCCTCCGTGGCATATTGGGACGTGTAAGCTACATCCGTTCCAATGGCTACATGATCACTTCCAAACTTTTTGACCATGTAATCAATGTGTCTCATCATAGAGGAAATATCCCCACTTCCTCCTAGAAAGCGGGGTATGCAGCAAATTCCCATATATCCATCCGTATCAGCGATAGCGCGGATGACAGGGTCTGGCTTACCTCTAAAATGTTTGTGGAGAGAACTTACCGTACTGTGGCTTGCTACCATGGGTTTTTCAGACAACTGAGCTGCCTCAAGGCTTGTCTGCCAACCGGAATGTGAAATATCCACTATGACCCCAACGCGGTTCATTTCTTTCACAACCGCTCTTCCGAAGTCACTTAGCCCTATATCGCCCTTTTCGCCGCATCCTCCGCCAATCATATTATTGCGGTTGTAGGTCAGGTGCATCATGCGAATCCCCAATTGGAAAAACACCCTAATGTAACGTAATTCTTCCTCAACAGAAACCCATTCCTGAGGGAGTGGCACACCGTTTCCCGTAAAATAAAGCGCATGGCGGTTTTCGTTCTTAGCCCGAATAATGTCATCCGGTGTTACCGCTTTGCCAAGAAATTCCTTCATCCAGTCGGTGGCGTAAGTAAACCTGGACAACCGTTTTAGTAGACGGGGGATTTCATTCCCTTCCTCCCCGGCATTTTGAACAACACAAGTTACCCCAGAAGCCTTCCACGCATTCATAAACTCCTGCTTTTCGCGCTCGTGATGGACAAACCTAGTCATTGACATATCCTCCTGAAGATCTTGAATTTCCAATGGAGACGCATCGTCTTCGATTGCCGATTTCAAGGTGTCTCCATCCACTGCCGCACGGGGCATAAAGCCGTATGATTCAACAACTACGGAATTCCGGTGAAGCTCCAGGCCATGTTCCAATTGTTTTGTGGTCGGTTTGAGGATGGCTAATGCGGTTTGATAAGCCTCTTGCATGGGGGGAGTCATGAAATACTGGTGCCCATTCTCTTCAAGAGCTTTTGAAGCTTCAGAATTCCCGGCTGCAAAGCCCTCAAAACTACCGATACCGGACATACCTATACCTGCCAGACCGGAAATCCTTAGGAAATTTCTTCGGTTACTTTTCATATAACAAAGGTGTATTTGGGTGAAGGAAACACTTTATAATCACTACCCTTCCTCGAACAGTTCGTTAGAAGCAATATCACGCCTTTTTTGCCATCGGCTTAAGTGAGGTCAAATCACCAATTTTCACAATCTTACCGGTTTCGATGCTTTGTCTTGCAGCTATGCCTATTAAAGCCGACATGGCGCCGTCCCGGGACCCCGCAGATTGTTTGAATCGGTCCGGACTGTCGGGAAACCGGAAGATTTTATCCTTAAGCCGGGGATCAGACCCTCCATGGCCTCCCGATTGGGGGATCACTTGAATGGTTTTTACATTGCCGAAAAGATTCGTGATAGTAATTTCCTGATAAGGAGGGACCCCGGTGGGCATAGAAGATTTAATCCACGCATCCAATCTACCCTTGGTCCCATTGATGGCTACCCGGAAACCCTCATAGGGTGAAAAAGCCGTAAGCGAGTAACTTACAGGAACTCCATTGGCATACCGATACTGCACCGCCATTGTATCATAGATGTCAACTTCCTTCCGGAATACGCATCCATCCCTCAGATAGCCGTCATGTTTCTCATGATCCACATACAAATTCATTGCTCCCCTGTCTTTGGTGATATCCCAATAGAAATTGCAAGACGACTTATGTGGGCAGGGTCTACAATGGGAGTGATTGATGGGACTGTTCTTTTGCCCATAGAAATCCAAGGA
>DATHWC010000085.1:0-11437 GCA_035460985.1 Lunatimonas sp. | reverse complement strand
AGATGATATTTGACAGGACAGTAGCCGAACTGGAAGGGCAGGAGGTATACCCAAGCTACACAGCCCGGGAGAAGTTGCTCGGTTTTTTCTTTACGTGGATCGAGCATCTGAAAAAGAACAGGTCCTACCTATTGAGCCTTTACGGTGGCAAAGCCGATTTAAGGAATCCCATACCGCAGGAAATCAAATCATTCAAATCCAAGGTTAAGGAGTTTGCGAATGAAATCATATTGGAAGGAAAAGAAACAGAGGAAATTGCCAACCGTCCTTATATCAGTGACCGGTACGACGAAGCTATATGGCTTCAAGTATTGTTTGTTTTTCAATTTTGGATTAAAGACATGTCCCCAGGTTTTGAGAAGACAGATGCAGCCATTGAAAAGTCTGTAAATTTGGCTTTTGACCTGATGGGCAAAAGTGCTGTCGACAGCTTTGTGGATTTTGCCAAATTTTTATACCAATCTAAATAATACATGGCAATCAACATCAAAGAACAAACCAGCATTCCGGTTTCAAAAGTGCAACGTGCGGCCAAATTTATCAAAACAGGTGCTCGAGTGGGAGGTAACTACATGAAGCATTATGCCCAAAAGGTAGTAAATCCATCCATGACGAAGGATCAGCTGCACTTGGACAACGCCACGGATATTTATGATTCGCTCAGTGAACTGAAAGGAAGTGCATTAAAGGTCGCCCAAATGATGGCTATGGACAAGAATATGCTTCCCAGAGCCTATCAGGATAAATTCACCATGGCACAGTATAGTGCGCCACCGCTTTCTTACCCTTTGGTGGTGAAGACGTTCAAACAGTATTTCGGAGAAACTCCGGAAGGCATGTTTGAAACCTTTACGCCGTCGGCGGTAAACGCGGCTTCAATCGGGCAGGTACATCAGGCCACCAAGGACGGAAAAACCTATGCGGTTAAAATTCAGTATCCGGGCGTGGCATCCAGTGTGAGTTCAGATTTGAAATTGGTGAGGCCCTTTGCCTTGCGCTTGTTGAATATGAATGAGCGGGAACTGGATCATTATATGGATGAGGTGGAGGAAAAGTTATTGGAAGAAACCAACTACGAATTGGAAATCAACCGGGGGACTGAAATCGCCACTGCCTGTCGCCATATAGACAATCTGACTTTTCCCATCTATTATAAGGAACAAAGCAGCCCTCGGATTATCACCATGGACTGGATGGAAGGTTTACATATCCGGGAATGGTTGTTGACTAATCCATCTCAGGAATTTAAAAATAAAGTCGGTCAGGCCATGTGGGATTTTTACCACTATCAGGTGCATGAAATGCTTCAGGTCCATGCCGATCCCCATCCGGGAAATTTTATTATTCAGGAGGATGAAAGGTTGGCGGTGATTGACTTTGGATGTGTCAAAGTGATTCCGGAGGATTTCTATCAGGGATATTTCGCTTTGATCAAGAAAGATTTGTTAATTAAACAGGAGGAGCTGGACCAGATATTCTTCGATCTGGAATTTATCAGCCATAAAGATACTCCTGTAGAGCAGGAATATTTTAAGTCGATTTTCCGGGAAATGATTTCCTTACTTGGAAGGCCTTTTCACGTGGATACCTTTGACTTTGCGGACGACAGCTATTTTCAGCAGATCTTCAAGTTGGGAGATAGAATATCCAATGACAAAATGTTCCGCAAGTCCAAGCAGGCCCGCGGCTCCAGACATGGATTATATATTAACAGGACCTATTTCGGGCTTTACAATTTATTAAATCAACTCCAGGCAAATATCACAACGACAAAGCCGGATTGGTTGAAGTAAGCTGTTTAATGACTAAGGAACTCATTGAAGTAGAGAAGAGTACTCAAAAAAAATGACTACTAAGGACACAAAGGGATCCAAAGGCCACAAAGGAATTATGTAAAACCACCGTGCAACCTGGAGTCCTTTGGGGTTCCAATTAAAAATGACCACTAAGGACACAAAGGGATCACAAAGGCCACAAAGGAATTATGACATACCTCAGAGTCAGGCCTCAAAGAAATTCAAAAACTCCTTGCCCTTTGTGTACCTTGGTGCTCTTTGTGGTCCCTTTTTTTTAATCCTTACACAGTAAATCCTTTTTTTCCGAAATGATATGCCTCCTGTGTTTCCCTTTCAAAAACGGCCACGAATGCCTCAAAGAAGTTCAAAAACTACGTGTTCTTTGTTTACCTTGGTGCTCTTTGTGGTCCCCCCTCTTTTTTTTAATCCCTAACCGGTAAATCCTTTTTTTTTTGGCAAGATATGGCTATAATCGTGAAAACTTTAACTGTCATGTCCTCAACCATTTCCCTAAATCCGGTCTATTCCCAGGAGAGGATTGAATCGGAAACAATCCGAATCCCTACGTATGTGTACGCTTCTGTATTTTCCAGTCTATGTATTGCGGTGGGTCTAATATGGGATATTTCCTGGCATATGAGTGTGGGTAGGGATGGACTTTTGTCCCCTCCCCATTTGGTAATGTATTTGGGTGCGGTGGTAGCTGGAGTATTTTCAGGTATAAGGGTGTTGAAAACAAGCTTCTGGGGCAGTGCCGGAGAAAAGGGAGCAAGCATAAAATTCTGGGGAATTTTCCATGGTTCCCTGGGAGCTATGTTTTGCATTTGGGGGGCTTTTGCCATGTTAACCTCGGCACCATTTGATGACTGGTGGCACAATACCTACGGTCTGGACGTAAAAATTCTCTCACCTCCACACTTGGTATTGGGCCTTGGAATGATCATGATACAGTTTGGTGCGATAGTCAGCGTCTTGGCCACGCAGAATAATTTTAACCTATCGGAAAACCCAGCAATGAAGTCCCGTTTGCGCTGGTTGTTTGGATTGTCAGCGGGCTTTCTGATGGTGATGGCTTACATCATGGTTTCGGAATTTTTCTTTACCAACAAAATGCATGGTGCCACGGCCTATAAAGTAGCGGCAATGATTTTCCCGCTCCTAATTATTTCTATTTCCTATGCATCTCCTTATAGGTGGGGGGGAACCATGATGGCTCTGGCATATTCATTGCTAATGGCGGCCATGGTTTGGATTTTGCCATTGTTTCCGGCTGAACCCAGGCTGAGTCCAATCTATAATCATATTACCCATTATCAGCCTTTTCATTTTCCATTGTTGTTGATCGTTCCAGCTATCGCAATTGATCTGATGGTAGGGAAGTGGAAAGCAATCAACCCGTGGATTTTATCGGTTGTTTTG
The DNA here is from genome assembly GCA_035460985.1 of Lunatimonas sp. Lineage (GTDB taxonomy): Bacteria > Bacteroidota > Bacteroidia > Cytophagales > Cyclobacteriaceae > Lunatibacter. The sequence continues at coordinate 8,222 of DATHWC010000085.1, read as the reverse complement.
TCAGTTGGATTCTTGGCTTTCTTTGTTCCTTTGCAGTGGGTATTTGCTGACTTCTTACACACCGAGGCCGCAAGGGGCTGGTTTTTTGGCAGGTTTTCCTGGCCTTACAGCAGCAATCCGGATTGGGAATACCGATTTGCGTTTCATCCTGGTTCCATTGACACTGGGTGGAATTTAGTAAAAGGTTTGGGAATTGCCCTGCTTTTTGGCATTCTCAGTTCCCGTATTGGCCTTGCGTTTGGTCGTTGGATGTCTCAGGTAAAGCGATAGGAAATGAAAATATTCAGTGACTTATTTCGATTTTGCCTTTTAGTGGGGCTTTGGTTAGGCATCAGCAGCCATGTGGGGAGTCCCGGTGTCATTTATGAAGGCATGCTTGGACCCTACCGGATAATGGCAAATGTGAATCCACCCGATGTAATTCCGGGTATTGCGCTGGTGACGGTAATTTTGCCCGAAAATCCGGATAATGTTTCCCTGGAAGCCAAGCCGGTCTATTGGTCTGCGGGATTAAGCGGTACCCCTGTATCGGATCCGTTGCTACCCGTGGAAGGCGAGGTGGGGAAGTATGAACTGGAACTTTGGTTTATGGGAGCGGGTGCCTCCAGCGTGCAGCTGATCCTTAATCGGGAGGATGAAGTTTTTGAAACGACCATTCCCGTGATGGCCCTTCCAACTGCCCAAAAAGACATGCCTGTAAATTTGGGATTGATTCTGTCCGGTTTGGGGCTTTTTTTGGTGATATTAATGGTGACCATTATCGCCTCGGCGATGAGCGATAGCCTAAGAAGCCCGGGGGTGCCCAGGGAAAAAGGCGGAAATGCAAGGAAAACAAAGGGAGTGATAATCGGAACCATTTGCATGCTGCTGATCCTCTGGGGAGGAAAATCCTGGTGGGATAACGAGGCCGACAATTATCTGAGAAATATTTATAAACCCATAGCGGGAAACGCCTGGGTTGAATCATCCGATCAGGGAAAATCTCTTGAGCTTACGATTGATAAGGAGCAACTGCAATGGGGGAATACCGTTCGAAAAATGAGCTATATCGTTCCGGATCATGGAAAACTGATGCACCTGTTTTTGATTCGAAAGGGAGACTTGGATGTGTTTGCCCACCTGCATCCTCAGCGGATAGATTCACTGCATTTTCGAAGTGCGCTGCCTGATCTCCCAGCGGGCGATTACCATGTTTTCGCTGATTTTACCCGTTTTACCGGGTTTTCGGAAACCATCGTCAGTGATCTTACCATTCCCGAAACTACCCCTTTTCGGCTTATTTCCGAGCAAGAGGCCTCGTTACATAGGGATGACAGCTTTCTTATTACCAGCAAAACTTCCACCCAGTCTGCCACTAAGTTGTTGGATACGGATTTTCTTCTTTGTGGGAAGCCGGGTATGCGCATCGATCTTGCCGGGGGGTATGGGGCCATGTGGCAATCTGAGACGGAGGATTATAAGACAGGAAAACTTTATAGTCTGGATTTCGAGTTATTCGATCCCGAGGGTAACCCTGCGAATTTGGAGCCTTATCTGGGAATGATGGGTCATGCTGTAGCTATGAAATATGACGGGTCGGTTTACATTCACTTGCATCCAACAGGAAACTATTCAATGGGTTCCCAAGAAATGCTCCTGGAACGTTTTGCCTCCGGAAAAACAGGATTTGGACAGTTGCCTACTGGGATGACGTTTATGGACAGCGTAGATCAAGTGATCAACTGGATGGACCAATTGCCTATTGCAGAACGAGACAGTCTATTGATGGGCAATGGGATGCATACTATGCCAGAGGATCCCGAACATGAAGGACATAAGATGGTCAGTTTTCCGTATGCCTTTCCTGAGAGCGGTGATTACCGGATCTGGATACAGGTGAAGATTGATGGACAGATCCTAAACGGCGCATTCGATGTAGAGGTAGCGGATTGATGGCAGGTACAGGTTAATTTAAGGAAGTAACTTACTTACTTTGTGAACCAGTTTATATGCAAGATGTGGGTCGTCCATCTGATTTACAGTACCTGTGAAATATGCTTTCTTCTCCGGGACATAAAGGGCGAAAGCACCGGAAAAACCTGTCATGCCTATAAGAGTCGGCTGCCTGGAAAAGAGGGCCGGTAATCCATGCGGCTCATATTTGCCTAACCCAAATCCATAAAATTGACCGTTACCCGCCGGCAGCCATGTTTCGATTTCCGTGAAATATTCCGCAGGAAATAAACTACCATGAAAAAAAGCCCGGGTAAACGCCATACTGTCTTTAGCAGTGCTTACCATTCCACCAACAGGACCAAAAGATTGCATAAACTTGGGAACGCTTAAGCGGGTGTCTTTGTAATAAAAGGTAACAGGTGTTCTGTCTGTGGGGTTGTCATAGGTGTAGGTTTGATTGAGCCCCAATGGTCGGAGTTGAAATTCCTTGAGCAGTGATTCCAATGAATTACTTCCTGCCTGTTCCATTGCTAGTCCCAGAAGATGATAATTGGATCGGGAAAAATGTGCTTTATTGCTGTTTCCGGGAGCAAAAACGGTTTCACCACTTCTGATTAATTCAAGCGTAGCTTGTTGGTTCCAGGAAAAATCCAAATTTTCTTCCAACCTGTCTAAAAATGAAGGGTGGTCATCTTTTTTATGTGTAAAAAAATCCCCCAAACCAGATCGGTGCGATAAGAGATGCCCGATTTCAATGTGAGTAGAAAGGTCTTTATTTCTCCATACAAACAAATTTTTGCCCTGCTCTTCGGGAAGGAAACGGCTTATTTTATCCGTAAGCTTCCATTTGCCTCTTGCCCTTAGTTTAAGAGTCAAGGCGGCAATATGCATAAAGGAAACCTCGGAAAGGAAATAGGGGCTGGTTGTTTCTAAATTTCCCACAGCCCCTTTCCAATCGATGTGGTCTATCCCATCGCCGTGTATATGTAAAATAACGCCTTTTAACTGCTTTCCCTCGGCAAACTCTCGCAAGCAGTTCGTTAGTTTTAACTGTAGTTCTTTCGTCCTCAATGGTAGTTGTTCCATGGAAGCATGCTGATTTATGAATTTCAATATACGCCTAAAATTGAAAAATAGTAAATTAAAACTACTTATTCACGGTAATTTAATACTGGTTGAGTTGCTCCGACGATAATTGCAGGGTGGTTTGAGGAGATGGAATTATTTAAGTGTATTTAAAACACGATTAAAAATTGTTCTATGGAGCTATTTTGACGCTTTTCTAAAACTTGTGCATTAGTTTTTTGTGATTTTATTTTTAAAAAATCTGAATTGACTATATTGCACCGTCTATTTTCGTACAAACCAAATAATTTTGTTATCCGTGTAAACCCGTTAACGCATTCCACTATTCATGAATTTTACAGCCTTAGACCTAACCATCTTTATTGGATATTGCCTTCTGATTATTCTGATGGGATACTTTGTGTCCCGTGAAAAAAAGGGGCATATCAAAGACTCCAACGATTATTTCCTAGCCAGTAAGGCCTTGCCCTGGTGGGCAGTTGGGGCCTCCCTGATCGCATCCAATATCTCCGCTGAGCAGTTTATAGGCATGTCCGGTTCTGGGTTTGCACTTGGGTTGGCCATATCTACCTATGAATGGATGGCAGCTGCCACGCTGGTTATTGTGGCTATTTTCTTTCTTCCCATTTATCTGAAAGAAGGAATTAGCACCATGCCTCAATTTCTGCTAAAGCGATACGACAGCCGGGTAAGGACCACCATGGCTATCTTTTGGTTATTGGTTTATGTATTTGTCAACCTTACCTCTGTATTATACCTCGGGGCACTTAGTTTGGATACCATTCTGGGAATTCCTTTAGGATATGGTATTGCGGGGCTGGCTGTTTTTGCTATGCTTTACTCTATATATGGTGGATTGAAGGCCGTAGCATGGACGGATGTAATTCAGGTGTTTTTCTTGGTGGGAGGTGGATTGGCGACTACCTATCTCGCCCTATCGCTAGTCGGTGAGGGTGACGTTATTGGGGGATTTGTATCGTTGGTTCAGGAAGCACCGTCCCATTTTAAAATGATCATTAAGGAAGGTGAAATGATGATTCCAGACGGTGCTGGAGGTACCCGGGACGCCTATCTTGATTTGCCTGGCATAAGTGTATTGATTGGCGGTATGTGGGTAATCAACCTAAACTACTGGGGTTTTAACCAGTATATCACTCAACGGGCGCTGGCTGCGAAATCACTCAATGAAGCACAAAAAGGGATGATTTTTGCTGGATTTCTGAAACTATTAATGCCATTGATCGTGGTGATTCCCGGCATTGCTGCCTATGTGATAGTACGAGACGGCATTGATACATCTTTTATTCAATCGATGACCGATCCGGAGGCTGGAATTATCAAATCAGACAGGGCATACCCAACCCTATTGCAGCTCTTGCCATCCGGACTGAAAGGGCTGGCCTTTGCCGCATTGACGGCAGCGATTGTTTCCTCCCTGGCCTCTATGGCAAACAGTACATCGACCATCTTTACGTTGGATATTTATAAAAATTTCTTTGACACCAAAGCGTCGGAAGTTAAGCAAGTTAGGGTTGGAAGGATTACCGCTGTTGTAGCTTTCTTCGTCGCGGCTTTGGTGGCACCTGCCTTGCGGGAGCTGGATCAGGCCTTTCAATATATTCAGGAATATACAGGATTTATTTCACCAGGTGTATTTGCGATTTTCATATTTGGCTTTTTCTGGAAAAAAACCACGTCCAATGCCGCATTGACGGCAGCAGCATTGACCATACCTTTGTCAGTGCTATTTAAATTTATCACTCCGGGGCTTCCGTTTATAGATCGCATGGGTGTTGTGTTTTTGATTATTTCCGGAGTTATCATCGCGGTAAGTCTTTTTGAAGGAAAAGGAAAAGACCATCCAAAAGGCATAGAAATTACTCCGGATTTATTTAAAACGAGTACTAAATTTAAAATTGGAGCCATTATCATTATGGGCATTATTGCAGCGCTTTATATAAGATTCTGGTAGAGTTATCAGTTTAAACAAACCTCATGAGAGAACTATTAATAGGATATGATATCGGCAGTTCGTCTGTCAAAACCACACTTTTAAATGCCCATACCGGCAAAGTAATCAGCTCAGCTAGCTTGCCTAAAGAGGAAATGACCATACATTCCCCTCAAAAAGAGTGGGCGGAACAACATCCAGACACCTGGTGGAAATATATTCAGGAAACCACTCAAATAGTGGTGAAGGATGCGGAAATCAAACCCGGTGAAGTGCTGGGTATTGGCATTTCCTACCAGATGCACGGTTTGGTGATGATCGACAAAAACCGGGATGTAATACGTCCTGCAATCATCTGGTGCGACAGCCGGGCTGTGGAAATTGGAAACAAGGCATTCTCCGATTTGGGAAATGACTATTGCTTGGAACATTTACTTAATTCTCCGGGTAATTTTACCGCTTCCAAATTGAAATGGGTAAAAGACAATGAGCCTTCCAACTTCGACCGGGTCTATAAAATCATGCTGCCAGGAGATTATATCGCCATGAAATTGACCGGAGAGATCCTGACTTCAGAGACGGGACTTTCCGAAGGCATCTTTTGGGATTTTCTCGAAAATGGTGTTTCTTCGAGACTGCTTGACCATTATGGTTTGGATCAGAACGTATTGCCTGATGCGGTGCCCTCTTTTAGTTATCAGGGAAAACTGACTTCCACTGCCGCCTCGGTGTTGGGACTTGAACCGGGTATACCCATTGCTTACCGGGCAGGAGATCAGCCTAACAACGCATTTTCCCTTAATGTACTAGAAGACGGTGAATTGGCCACCACGGCGGGTACTTCCGGTACCGTGTACGGAGTCAGTCTTAAGCCGGTTTTTGATCCGGCTTCAAGGGTCAATACATTTGTTCATGTCAACCATAAGAAGAAAGACCCTAGATATGGCGTTTTACTTTGTGTGAACGGAACAGGAATCCTTAATAGCTGGATCAAAAAAATGATTGGGGGAAATTCCATCAGCTACGACCAAATGAATGATCTGGCGGCGGAGGTTCCCATAGGAGCAGAAGGCCTAAACTTTATTCCGTTCGGCAATGGGGTGGAGCGGATTATGCAAAACCGCCAGGTTGATGCCCACCTTTTGGGTATAAACCTGCTCAAACACGATAAGCGCCACGTCCTCCGTGCCGGTCAGGAGGGGATTGTCAGTTCCCTTACCTTTGGCTTCAATATCATGAAGGGAATGGGACTAAATCTGAATACGGTAAAGGCCGGGCGGGCAAACATGTTTCTAAGCCCGCTGTTCCGTGAAGCCTTTGTCAATATGAATGATGTTGTACTTCAACTATACGATACAGACGGTTCTCAAGGAGCGGCTAGAGGTGCCGGAATTGGAACTGGGAGATATTCCACAAATAAAGAAGCATTTGTTGGTCTTGAAAAGCTCGCCGAAATAGCTCCTACGGATGATCTTAAGGCAGCCTACGGTGAGGTTTACCAACGATGGGAAGCCTGTCTGAACAAACTTTAAACAAATCATTAGCAGTTAAATCAAACCAAAAACGAAATAACACATGTCTAAAACCTATTTTCCTACAGTCGACAAAATCAAATTTGAGGGAAGAGACTCCACCAATCCGCTGGCATTTAAATTTTATGATGAAAACCGCGTGATTGCGGGCAAATCAATGAAGGACCATTTTCGGTTTGCCATTGCCTATTGGCATTCCTTCTGTGCCACAGGAAATGACCCATTTGGTCCAGGCACCATGGTGCGTGAGTGGGACAAGGCATCCGATGCGGTGCAGCGTGCCAAAGATAAAATGGATGCTGCCTTTGAATTTATCGGTAAAATTGGAGCACCATTCTATTGTTTTCATGATATTGACCTGGTAGATGAGGGAGATTCCCTTTCGGAATATGAAAGAAGACTTGCGGCCATAGTGGATTATGCGAAACAAAAGCAGTCCGAGACTGGCATAAAGCTTCTTTGGGGTACAGCCAATGTTTTTAGCAACCCCCGTTATATGAATGGTGCCTCTACCAATCCGGATTTCAACGTAGTGGCCCATGCAGCCACCCAAGTGAAAAATGCCATTGACGCAACTATAGCCCTTGGAGGCGAAAATTATGTTTTCTGGGGGGGAAGAGAAGGCTATATGTCCTTACTCAACACCGATATGAAACGGGAAACAGAGCACTTGGCCCAATTCCTGACCATGGCCCGTGACTATGGAAGAAAGCAGGGATTCAAAGGTACCTTCCTTATAGAACCCAAACCGATGGAGCCTACGAAGCATCAATACGATTATGATGCCGCGACCGTGATCGGATTTTTGAGGCATTATGGGCTGGATAAAGATTTCAAATTAAACCTTGAAGTAAACCATGCCACACTTGCGGGGCATACGTTCCAGCATGAACTTCAAGTCGCCGTGGACGCGGGATTGTTGGGAAGCATAGATGCAAATAGGGGGGACTACCAAAATGGATGGGATACCGACCAGTTTGCCATCAACCTACAGGAACTTACCGAATCCATGCTGGTTCTCCTACAGGGAGATGGATTTACAACTGGCGGCGTGAATTTTGACGCGAAAATCAGAAGAAATTCCACCGATTTGGAAGATTTGTTTCACGCACATGTTGGAAGTATGGATGCCTTTGCAAGAAGCCTAATCATCGCAAATGACATCATCCAAAAATCCCCTTACGAGTCAATGCGGAAAGAGCGGTATGCTTCTTTTGATTCCGGTAAAGGCAAAGAGTTCGAAACGGGCAAGCTGACTTTGGAAGATCTGAGATCCCACGCTCTGGAAACCGGAGAACCCAAGCAGACCAGTGGAAAACAGGAAATGTATGAGAATATATTGAATCAGTTTATTTAAAGGGTAAATTGACAAGGGATTTTTGTCTGGGATTGATTTAACGATTCATCTCCGAATGGGGTTAATTGGTTAGCTAATTACTGAAATAAATCTGCTGAAATAAAATTAAGGCCTACCCAACTTTATTGGGTGGGCTTTTTGGTACTTTAGAATAAACAAATGTGATATCAGAAGCAGCAACACCGGAAAAAAGAAATCTCAGGGAAGTTTCGCTAAATGCGGATTTGGTGGTAATCGGAGGTGGTATGGCAGGTGTATGCTGTGCCATTACTGCCGCTAGGGAAGGTCTCAAAGTAATACTGGTTCAAGACAGGCCGGTATTGGGCGGGAATGCATCCTCGGAGATCCGTCTCTGGATTTT
>DATHWC010000084.1:0-25543 GCA_035460985.1 Lunatimonas sp. | reverse complement strand
CCTTTTGGATACCAGGGAGCAAGAAGAGTTTACAGTCAGTCACCTTAAAAATGCCCGGTTTGTCGGATATAAGACATTCGACCTAAGTACCCTTGCCGATATTTCGAAGGAGCAACCTATTGTCGTATATTGCTCCATCGGTGCCCGAAGTCAGGATATCGGCAAAAAACTGGTAGCCGCCGGATATCAGGAAGTATACAACCTGTATGGGGGTATCTTTCACTGGGTAAACGAGGGGCATCCCGTCTATGCCGACGATAATGAAACCATGAAGGTACACGCCTATAGCCTAGCTTGGGGCATTTGGTTAAATCAGGGGGAGAAGGTATATTAAATTTTCCTTACTTAATGTCAGGAGTACTTTCTTGGTCCGTCTAGTTCGTATATGCACGTATTGTTATTCACTTCCCTCATTTACATCAATGATCCGTCCCTTATACCTTGCCACTTACCCCTTTCTATTGTGCTGCTTAGCAGTTACGATCTCCTGCCAAGCCTCCACTTTGGGTCAGGAGAGATCCACGCCTCCCACACACGAGCTCTTTGACACATTGCTGAAAAAGCATGTTTCAGCCGATGGCCGGGTAAACTACACCGGTTTCATAGCGGAAAAGGAAACCTTTCAGGGCTACCTCGACAAGCTAAGCGACAACGCCCCCGACCGCAATACCTGGTCCCGGGAGGAGCAACTCGCTTATTGGATCAATGCCTACAATGCTTTTACCATCAAATTGATTATTGACAACTACCCCGTTACAAGTATTCAGGACTTAAAGCCAACTGTCAATATTCCCTTGGTAAACACGGTTTGGCACCTGAAATTTTTCAAAATTGGCGGAGAGGATGCCTCCTTGGACGAAGTCGAACATAAGATTCTCCGAAAGGAATTTGATGAGCCCCGCATCCACTTTGCCATCAATTGTGCTTCCTTTTCCTGTCCGCCGCTATTAAACGAGGCATTTACCGCCGAAAATCTTGAAACCCAACTGGATAAAGTTGCAATTGGCTTTATTAATGATCCCAAGCGAAATAAAATTGGACGGGACAGGGTGGAAGTTTCCAAGATTTTTTCTTGGTTTAAAGGTGACTTTACCAAAAATGAATCGTTAATTGAGTTCTTAAACCGATATGCCCAAATAAAAATAAACGCCAATGCAAAAGTTTCCCACCTCCCTTATGACTGGTCGCTAAATGAGTAGTTCCGCCAGAAAGATCGTCATTATTGGCAACGGAATAGCCGGTGTCACCTGCGCCCGTCATATCCGGAAAAAAGACGGGAACGCTGAGATTTTGATCATTTCCGGAGAAACCGAGCATTTTTTCTCCCGTACTGCCCTGATGTATATCTATATGGGCCATATGAAATACGAGCATACCAAGCCCTATGAAGATTGGTTCTGGGAAAAGAATCGCATTTCCCTAAAAAGGGCATGGGTTACCCAGATTGATTTTGACGAAAAGGAATTGATGCTTGCTGAAGGAGAACGCATACCATACAATACTTTGATTTTGGCAACAGGATCCAAGCCCAATACCTTTGGCTGGCCGGGTCAGGACTTGGAGGGAGTGCAGGGATTGTATTCCATGCAGGATTTGGAAAAGATGGAAAACAACACACCCGCCATCCGCCGTGCTGTGGTAGTAGGAGGGGGCTTGATCGGTATTGAAATGGCCGAGATGTTTCGCAGCCGGGATATTCCGGTTACGTTTTTGGTACGGGAATCAAATTTCTGGGACATTGTGCTTCCCAAGGAAGAAGCCCAACTGATTAACCGGCATATCCGTACCCACCACATCGACTTGCGTTTGGAAACCGAACTGTCCGAAATCCTTCCGGATAATGCGGGAAGAGTGAGGGCGGTAAAGACTAAATCCGGAGAGGAAATCGCCTGCGAGTTTGTCGGACTGACCGTGGGCGTAAAGCCGAATATTGATTTTCTAAAAGCGAATAATGAACAGGTAGCGGAATCCGGTAATAAAACCTTGGAATTAAATCGGGGGATTGTGGTTGACCTTTATTTCCAAACAAATATCCCTGACGTTTACGCCATAGGTGATTGCGTGGAATTTAAGGAAGCGCCTTCGCCTGATCGGAAAACCATCGAACAGGTATGGTATACCGGCCGCATGCACGGAGAAACCTTGGCATTCAACTTGACCAATTCCGCGTCGGTCCCATACCGGCCCGGTGTCTGGTTTAACTCCGCCAAGTTTATGGATATCGAATACCAAACCTACGGACAGGTACCGCCTACCTTGGAGCCCGCTACGGAGGCCTTTTATTGGGAGAAAGACCGTTCCGCACTTAGGTTTGTATATCATTCATCCAGCCAAAAACTACTGGGTGTCAATGCCTTTGGATGGAGGTTAAGGCACGCCTTTTTTGATAAGGCCATTACAGAGGGGTGGACAATGGATACGGTGATGGGTCAATTGGACAAGGCAAGTTTTAATCCCGAATTTTTCCAGAACCATATCCAAGAAGTATTGGCCGCCTACAGGCAAAAAACAGGCAGGTCCATTTCAATTAAAAAATCTTCCTTTTTCCACAGACTAATCGGTTCTAGAGCATGAAAACTATTCAATACGTAGGGATCGTAATATTTCTGTTGGGTCTATTGGCATTTTCGGTTATTCCCTTTATTGGTGATTACCGCCTGGAAGAAGAGATTGTCAGGGAAAATGTCAAAGAAATCCACCAGGAGCAACTGCTGGAGGTTCTGGCCCCGATGTACGGGCAAACCTATACCTCCAATTTCCGCTTTGTTGGTGATTTTAACGACCACTTCAACACCTATAATGAAGATCTCAAGGAAAGACAGGAATGGGATAACGTAATCTGGGATGATTACGCCTTTGTCCTCACCAAGGCTTCTTCGACGGGGCCGGTAAACGAAAGGCCTTACTTTTTCTTACTGATATCGGTAGTGCTGGCAGTAATGGGGGGCTTGATGTACATCCTCCCCCTATATCGGAATGAACCGGATGGGATCAAAAATGACGGGATTTATTTCTCATCCATGAAATCCCGGGGTTTGCTTGGCATTATCACCGGGACCTACCTGATACTGTTTTACATCATCCTCTATTGGTTTCCCGCCTACCTGACCAATTTGGTGCTGATGGTAGATCCGCTGAGTATTGCTCTGTCGGGGAATCCCGCCAGTCAGTGGTTTTTATATGGCTTTATCTACACCCTTGCCATCGTGGTGATGGGCATCCGCATGTTTCGCAAATACAAGGGAAATGCCTATCAAACCATACGAACCGCTTCGGTGATGTTTTTTCAGCTTGCCTTTGCGTTTATGCTTCCGGAGATCCTCGTTTTGCTTAATATGCCCTGGCACGATTTCAAGAATATTTGGCCGCTGGATTATTCCTTCTTCTTTGAGTACCGCATAGACGGAATGGTTAGCTCGGGAGCTTTGGGCATGTTTATGCTGATATGGGGAATTATTCTTATTGTCGTGGGAGTTCCTCTTTTTACCTACTTCTACGGAAAGCGCTGGTACTGCTCCTGGGTGTGTGGCTGCGGGGGCCTTGCGGAAACGTTGGGTGATCCCTATCGGCAATTGTCCGACAAAAGCCTGAAAGCGTGGAAAGTGGAACGCTATTTGGTACATGGTGTATTGGTCTTTGCGGTAGTCATGACCGCCATGACGATCGCCAATTACTTTATGGAATTTGGCCTGTTGGGAAATGCCACCGATCAGGTGCATTCCATTTATGGATTTATGATCGGGTCCATGTTTGCGGGGGTGATTGGGACCGGGTTTTATCCCTTTATGGGAAATCGGGTTTGGTGTCGCTTCGGCTGTCCATTGGCGGCTTACTTGGGAATTGTGCAGCGCTTTAAATCCCGCTTCCGAATCACAACAAACGGTGGCCAATGCATTTCCTGTGGCAACTGCTCCACCTATTGCGAAATGGGTATAGACGTTCGCTGGTATGCACAGCGGGGTCAGAATATCGTTCGAGCCTCTTGTGTAGGATGCGGGGTATGTTCGGCAGTTTGCCCTCGCGGGGTGTTGAAGTTGGAAAATGGGGAAGAAAGTGGACGGGTAAGTGACATGCCCATCATTATTGGAAATAAATCGATTACAGTTAAGAATTAATGGCAATCACGTACTTCTTTTTGGGTGTTTATGTTTTGGCCATGGTGTTTGTATTGCTATACAGCATGGCTCAGGCTCACCTGTTGGTTTATTTTTTCAAGTTTAAAGCATGGACCAAGAAACCCGAAGCTTTGGATGCCAAGGATCTGCCTCCAGTAACCGTTCAGTTGCCCGTCTATAATGAAAAATATGTTGTAGTGCGGCTGATTGAAGCGGCAGCCAAGATTCGCTATCCGGCGGATAAACTTGAAATCCAGTTGTTGGACGACAGTACGGACGAGACGGCGGATCTGATAAAGCAAAGCATAGCCAGGTTTCCTGAGATCAACTTCCGGTATATCCATAGGGAAGACCGTACTGGCTTCAAAGCCGGTGCCCTGAAAGCCGGATTGGCGCAAGCTAGCGGCGATCTAATTGCTATTTTTGATGCGGATTTTGTGCCGGATCCGGATTTTTTGTTGCGTACGGTTGGCCATTTTCAGGATGAAAAGACAGGCATGGTGCAGACCCGATGGACACATTTAAACGAGGATTATTCAGTACTTACCAGATTGCAGGCTTTTGCGTTGGACGCCCACTTTATGGTGGAGCAGATGGGAAGAAATCAACAAAATGCTTTCATCAATTTCAACGGCACCGGAGGTATCTGGCGCAAATCCTGTATCATAGATGCGGGCAACTGGCAGGACGATACGCTCACGGAAGACTTGGACCTCAGCTATAGAGCGCAGCAACGGGGATGGAACTTTGTCTACCGCCCCGACATCCAATCTCCTGCGGAACTCCCCCCGGTGATGTCGGCAATCAAATCACAGCAGTTTCGCTGGACCAAAGGCGGTGCGGAATGCGCGGTCAAACATTTGCGGGATGTATGGAGCAAGCCCCTGCCTTTTCATGTAAAATTCCACGCCACCGCCCATTTGTTAAATGCGGTTATCTTTATTGCGGTACTGACGGTAAGTATTAGCAGTATTCCCGTGTGGTGGGCTTTTTACCAGGGGTGGATTCCGGATAGTTATTTTCAGGCTGCCGCAGTTTTTCTGATTGGATTTGTGGTGATTGCCTTGGTTTATTTTGTGGCTAATCTGAGTTTGCTGCATTACTCTTGGCGGGGAGTCGGTCGGTTTATTTGGGAGCTCCCTTTGTTTTTGTCCGTTTCCATGGGCTTGGCATTGCACAATGCCCAGGCAGTCTGGGAGGGGCTGACCGGGAAAAAATCGCCTTTTGTCCGAACCCCTAAATATAACTTGTCCTTGGAAAAGCCGGGTTGGAAAACGAATGTGTACCATTCAGTCCAGGTGCCTGCCACTACGTATATAGAAGCTGTGTTTGCGGTGGTGTTTATAGTAATTGTTGGGCTTTCCATTTATACGCAAACCTATGAAATGCTTGTGTTTCACGGCATGTTAGCTATAGGATACACGTTGGTCAGCATTACCTCCTTTCGCAGTTACCGCTTGAAATCGCCTTCTTGACGAAGGGAAACTGATTAAATTTGGTATATTCACTGTCCTATTTACCCACACCTTATGCGCCACTTCTTTTACCCATTAGTTCTTTTATACCTAACAGTTTCTTGTCAATCCAGAACAGAAGCGGAAAAAATCATTGACAATGCCATCGAAGCCCATGGCGGCAAAACCTACGAAAAGGCAAAAATTTATTTCGACTTCCGGGACATTTCTTACGAGATCTTCAAATCACCCCACAGGTTTGAATATGTACGGGAGTTTTCAGACTCCACCGGGCAAGTACGTGATGTGTTGAACAACGACGGGTTTCAGCGGACCATTAACGGACAGCCCGTAACCCTGACCGATGAACGGACGCAAGCATTTACAAATTCGGTCAACTCAGTTGCGTACTTTGCTTTTCTGCCCTATGGGTTAAATGATCCTGCGGTATTTAAAAGCCTTGAAGGTGAATCCACCTTGGAAGGGAATACGTATGATGTGATAAAGGTAACCTTTGCCGAAGAAGGTGGGGGAGAGGATTTTGACGACGAATTCCTGTACTGGATCAATAGGGATACGAACCGAATAGGTTACCTGGCGTATACGTATCATACCGAAGGTGGGGGAGTAAGGTTTAGAAAGGCCATCCATACGCATGAAGTGTCCGGGCTGTTGTTTTTGGACTTTGAAAATTACAAGCCGGCAATTAAACACACGCCCTTGGAAGACATGGAGGGACTGTATAAAGCTGGCGATTTGGAATTGCTTTCCGAGATTGTCCTAGAAAACATTCGTGTGGAATTTTTAGAGTAAACCATTAGTATAATGAGGTTATGCCCAAGGCTAAAAGGACAAAACCCAGAACATAAATTTTGCGACTTAACGAATAAAATCGTATTTTAGAGAACGATAAGACAACTAGTAATTGAAACAAAGAATTTATATAGACACATCAGTTTTCGGAGGACACTTCGACGAAGAATTTAAAGAGCATACTATTCCATTATTTGACAGAATTAAATCAGAAGAATTTATTATTCTCTACTCGACAGTTACCCAAGACGAACTTGAAAAATATGAAGACGATTGAAAAACAATTTGATGCTGTGAAATTCATGCGTCAACAGAGAGAACAATTGAGTGAGAAGTTATCCAAAATGACCAAAGAAGAAATAGTGGAATTCTTTAAAAAAAGGAAAACTCAGACCACAGTAAAGCCCAGTGCATAACAGAACCTAAGAAAATACGGGGCGGTTAAAAAAATGCGAAAGTTTTAATTTTCGCAGCTACATTTTTCTAAGCTTAATCAATAGTCGTTTTGAAATTCCCCACGTGTACTACCTGCAGACCGATATAGAAGTACCTAGTCTCAAAATCTATGAAATCGAGCCTGCTTATAGGACGGTGATGCCTGCCTGCCGGCCTTTAGGCAGGCATCTGATCGTTAAAAATCAAATTATAATCAAATGAAAAAACCCAGACTCCTGCTTTTGCTGTTGCCGATATCCCTAGGGGTTTTGACCTTTCAGTATAACGCTGCCGAGGAAAACCGGACGGTTATTCCATTGGCGGAAAAGCATCGGGGTGTTTGTTGGGTTGGGAGTCCCCGGCCTTTGGAAGGATGGGAATTGGACTCGCTGACATCAGTAGGAGTTACCCATATGTCGCAAACGCCCTTCGGCTGGCAGGAGAACCCTAATTCACCGGAAATCCGCTGGGAAAAACATTCGGACCGGATGTGGTGGGGGGAATCCTATCACGGTGTCCGGGAAACGACTGTCAGCGGAAGAGAAAAGGGACTGGAAAGTCTGCTGAAGCCCCACCTATGGGTAAAGGGAGCCTGGCCGGGAGTGATTGAGATGAAGTCCGAAGGGGATTGGCAAAAATGGTTCGCAGCCTATGGGGAATACATTTTTTACTATGCCACCATGGCCCAGGAGCAGGATATACCGATTTTATGCATTGGTACGGAGTTGGAGTTGACCACCCACCGGGAGATGGAGTGGAGGGAACTGATTCGCGGTATTCGTCAGATTTATTCCGGACGACTCACCTATGCGGCCAATTTCACCGAATATGAAAATGTGGCATTCTGGGATGCTCTGGACTATATAGGCATTCAGGCTTATTTTCCACTGGCAACCAAAGTCAATCCGGATGTCAAAACCCTTGTCCAAGGATGGAACAAGCAGCTTAAGGGGATAGAGAAAATTCAAAGGCGATTTGAAAAACCGGTGATTTTTACGGAGATCGGATACTGCAATACCGTAGATGCCGCCATCGAGCCTTGGGTTTGGCCCAATGAGCGGAAGGAGGTAGCCCTTTCAGAGGACGTGCAGGCCAAGTGTTACGAAGCTTTTTTTGAGGCGGTATGGAAAAAAGACTGGCTGGCAGGCGTCTATTTCTGGAAATGGTACCCTAATTCTAGGGACCGTCAGCCTGATTTTACCCCTCAAGGCAAAACTGCCCAACAAGTGATGGCCCTAAACTTCCTTCAGACCGATTGATTTATCTTTTCTGTGCTGCATGCGGTTTTGAAAAGCCACCAGTTCCTCCTCCAGTATTTCCCGCTCTTTTTGGTTTTTATCCAGCTTTTTCTTGAGGCTTTTAATTTGGAACTGTTGTAAGGTCAAAATTCTATAAAGAAAACCGGCAAACAAAACGCCCTGACGGGCTTTCATAAATAACCCTCTCAATTTATACCCTCGGGACAACTGGGTAAGTCTGGTGATTTTAATCAATCGAATAGTACGTATAAAGGCAACAAATGGCAATAGGATAATTAACAGATCAATCCAATTTTCTATGGCATAGGTCAATTTTTCCCGGCTTATGGAGATCATCAGGATAAACTCAAATGCAAAAGCCATCCAAATAAAACCCTGTGCCATATCCAGCCAAAAGGCCAAGTCTGCATTAAGGTACTGCTCTACCGGGTCGTAAAACTGCCATTCAATAATCAGGACAGGTATGATAAGAAGGGCAATCACAATCATTGGGATGGAGAATCTCTCTTTCAGATTCTTTAAAAGCCCCTCGTTTCGATATGACCAGCCCATAAAAGGAATCCACTGGATCGAAGGGTCCAACAGGTGGGGTGTACCAATGCGCAGTGGGGGAAATAGTAAAACGGCAAAACGTTGGATCCAATCCGCCCTTGTCAGTTTTATGGAGAATTTTCCCGATAAAAAATAAACTATAATTAAATCCACTACAAATATTGACCACCCCACCAGATACATCCCAGCCACTTTGCTTTGGAATATGGCGACTGAGATATTTTCTCCTTCATGCGAAAGTAAATTGATCAGAGCTGCGGCTAGGACAAGCATGGCCAATCCGATAAGATATAAAAAGGGAGTAACGATGGTGTCATATTTCGCTAGCCCTTTCTGAAGCGGGGCATTGAGTCCGGTGATTACCCGCAGGTCTCTGGGTGGCGATTCCTGTATCAGAATAGGGAAATCTGAAACCAGTTGTTTTAGAGGCGTAAGCTCATCAGTTCGTTGAAGCAACTGCCGGACTTGGTATAGCAGGTAGGGATTATCACAATTCTGTATTTTATCTATTAGTGTATCTTTATCCACTTAGGTTTTTTTTATTCATGGGTTACAAGAAATCGCTCGCCAATTAATCAGAATTCTTTGTCAGAATAACCGGGCAAAAATCCTGTAAGTTAAATTCAGTACCAACATAGTTACCACAAGGAAACTAAAAGCGTTCAATTTGGTACAAGTTTATTGATAAATCCCGTAACTTTTCGCAAATAATGGTCTGATGAAATCCACTCCTCCATCCAAAAATTAAATCGCAGGCATTGAATTATATCTTTAATCCGCAACGGCAAACTTTTTTGTTAACCCTTCTATTTGTGGTGACATTCTTAGCCTGTTCCCTTTTCTGGCCACAAAGTTTTCGTGCGGCATTGAGCCAAGGCACTGCATTTACGTTGGAATATTTCGGCGGGTTTTATTTGGTGTTGGGGCTGGGGGCGGTTCTGATGATGGTTGTTGTTGCGTTCTCACCTATAGGAAAAATTGCGCTTGGTGATGGCTCTCCAGAATATTCACTTTTATCTTGGATCGCCATGCTTTACAGTACGGGGATGGGAGCTGGATTATTGCTACGTGCTGTACAGGAGCCTGTATATTATTTCGCCAACCCTCCCCGATCATCCTATTTGGAGACCTCGGATTTCGCGCTGCAATATACCTTCTTCCATTGGGGCCTCACGCCCTGGGCGTTTTATGGCCTGTTTGGTTTACTTATGGCCACCCGACTTTACAATCACCAAGGAAATTTACTCGTCTCAAGCTTGCTGCCTAGAAGATTAAGGAAGCGAGCCTTGGCTGCTTCAGTAGATTTTTTAGTCACGGTCGGTACGCTATTGGGCGTAGTTGCCGCTGTGGGATTGGGAAGTCGGCAACTATTAGTTTCTGTTTCCACTTGGGCTGGGATGCAACATTTGGCGGATAACGGCGGGTATTTGTTGGTAGTGATAGTTGGCGGATTGGCCACTGGTTCCGCCATCCTGGGTGTGAAGACTGGCATCCGGTTACTGTCCAATGCAAATATCGGCATGGCAACGATTTTGCTTTTGATGACTTGGTTGATGGGATCGGATATTGGCGTGATCATGACATTTTTTCGGGTATTTGGAGGCTACCTGTGGGAGTTTATTCCCATGAGTTTGAACTGGGGAAAAAACAGGGTTTCCCATGAATTTCTGACAGATTGGACATATTTCTATTGGGCATTTTGGTTGGCTTGGGCACCATTTACGGGCATTTTCATCGCTAGAATTTCAAAAGGAAGGACTATACGGCAATTTGTGGCAGGCACCTTGATCATTCCGGCGATAGGGACATTTCTTTGGTTCACTGTCTTTGGGTCCAATGCTTTTGCTTTGATTGCCGACGAAACACTGAATGCATCTGAATTGACATCAATCTATAACGCCCTGTTCCGTTTGTTCCATGTATTTCCACTAGGTTGGTTGGGGAACGGAATCAGCCTAATCCTGATTTTCACTTTTTTAATTACCTCCGTGGACTCCGCAATCTTTGTGCTGAGCATGTTCAGCGACCATGGCAAACTGGAGCCCCAGAAAAGGTACCGGTTGTTTTGGGGAATTAGTATTGTTTTAGTCACCCTTTCGGTGATGGTGATAGGTAAGGATCAGTTGCTGGAATCAGTCAGCCAATTACTTATCTTGGTGGCCTTTCCCGTCAGTTTGCTGTTTCTGGGATTCGTAGGCTCTTGGTTGTACGGGTTGCTTCCTAATAAAAACATGTAATTGAACGGGGCTAGTAATAGCCTCAAGTT
The DNA here is from genome assembly GCA_035460985.1 of Lunatimonas sp. GTDB lineage: Bacteria > Bacteroidota > Bacteroidia > Cytophagales > Cyclobacteriaceae > Lunatibacter. The sequence goes on along the minus strand of DATHWC010000084.1, from coordinate 14,649 downwards.
TTTTTTACAAATGTGACAAAAGTCATGGGAAGGGTCGTTGGAAAAGAATAGCTTTAGGTTCCATGAAGACGTTGATGAAATTGACCCTGGTATGTGTCATTTGCCTGTCAATCATCTGGGTAATTGTGGAATTGATCCACCTTTAACACATTGTCTTATGAAATCGAGCATGACTAAAACGTCACACACTGGGATGATTATCATTGCGAGATTCCATGTGACCATTAAAAAACAAATTATATACACATGAAATCGAGCATGACGAAAACCTCACACAGTGGGATGATTATCGTAGCGAGATTCCATCTAACCATTAAAAAACAATTATAAACAGATGAAAAAGAACATGGGAAATCCGGATAGAATTGTCCGCGCCCTTTTAGCCATTGTTGCCATTTTCCTTTATTTTGGAGGAATTGTCACAGGGACCCTCGGGGTCATATTGATTGTGCTTGCTGCCGTCTTTTTGTTGACTAGCTTGGTAAGCTTCTGTCCGCTTTATTCAATAGTGGGATTATCTACTTGCCCCGCGAAAAAAGTAAGAAGTTAGTGTCAATTTTAAAAAGAAAACGCCAACCAATTCCTTTTTTTTCATAGTAAAAGGAATTGGTTGGCGTTATTATTCCGAAAGAAGACTGTGTCCTGGTATCTATTATTTCATCCGGAAGGATATGCCGGCCCGGAACCACCTGCCCGGCATTTGGACAGTTCCCGCTTCAATGTAATCCGCATTGCTGATGTTTGAGCACTCGGCGAAATATCCAAGTGTCTTTAGCCGATTAAAATCCAATCGGGCGTCCAATAGGAAATAGGGATCCAGCATCATACGTTCTATATAGCGGCTTTTCAACGTAAGTTCCCAATCTTCCCTGAAGGAGGCCTGCATGCCCCCGATTACCTGGTGGCGGAGGGCGTTGAGTGCATAACGGGTTTGTTGGCCCTCCTGCTCAATGAGATTGGCGTCTATAAAATTGTACGACAGGCTGATCTCATCAAGCCGTAGAGTTTGTGCGCCTCGGTTTAACTGGTAGCTGATACCTGTCTCCACACCTTGGAAGGTAACTTCATTAAAGTTTTGGGGTTGCCAGGGAACTGATTCGTCTGACCGGGCCCATTCAATAAGGTTATTGGTATGACGGTTAAAGTAAACAACTTCTGCCTGCCAATTATTTTTCCTGATTTTAATTCCCCCCTCGTAATTGATTGCCTTTTCTGGTTCCAGATCGGCGTTGCCAATATTGGTAGGTCCCACATAATACAGATCGGTGTAGGTGGGAATCCGGAAACTTACCCCAACATTTCCATATAACCTGACGGCATCGGTGAATTGATACCCCACTTCAGCACCGGGGAAGTGCCTCCAGCCATATTCAGAGTAGTAGTTGGAATATACGCCAGCTCGAAGGTCTCCGTCCTCCAAAAAGGTAATCCGATGCTCCGCAAAGATTCCCATTAACGTGCGTCCACGTTCGCCAAGGTTGTTGCTGTCTATTTGCTCCGTTCGGCCTTCCACGCCAAAGCCGGAAGTACCTAACGTGGAGGTGTACCTGCCGTTCAATTCGAGCGCAAGTACATCGGTGGTATGGATGTTTTGAAAAAATGCCGGCTCCTCACGTCTTAGCCTAAATTCGTCCGTATTTCTTCTCCAATAGGCCCTTGTGTTTATCCATAGATTACCCCGGTCCAGTGTATGGCTGAGAGCGGAGAGGTAGGTTTGTATACTTTCCCACTGATCGGGAAAGGCGCTCGAATAAAATCCATTAGCGCCGAAGGTCCGGTCGGTAAAGGCAAGCATGGCCTTTATTTCCTGAAATTCCCCAATTGATTTTCCCCCTTCGTAAAAGACATTGGTGACTTTGTAATCCGAATTGTACCAGTGGCCGTTGGATGCGTCGTGGGAGACGCCCAGCGTTTGTTTGAAGGTCCCTACTGGAAGGGCAATTTGAATATTCCCCCCACGCATCCCAAAATCTCCCCCATACAGTCCCGCCTGAAATCCTTTTGTATCAGGCAAAGAGGTAATGATATTGATTGCGCCGGTATAGGCGTTCTGCCCATAGATCCGTGATGCCGGTCCTTTTAGGATATCCACCCTTTCAATTCCGCTCAATGGCACAGGGATATTCATCATGTGGTGGCCGGTCTGGGGGTCGGAGAGTTTGATGCCATTGACCAGCATCAGGGTTTGTTCGAAAGATCCTCCCCGGATACCTACATCCGCCTGTACGCCGCCAACACCCCGCTGCCGCACGTCAACACCGGGGGTAAAAGCCAATATTTCCTGCAGACTTCTTGCAGGAGTAGTTTCCAGAGCTTTCCGGCGAATCACGGAGATGTTTCTGGAGCTTTTGTGAAAGGGGGTCTCTAGCCTGTTTTCCTGAATGAGCACTGCATCTAGCTCCATGACCGTGCTGTCTTGCTGAGCTTTTAGCAGTGGAGAAAAGGTAAAGAATAAACAGAACAAACAGAATTTTTTCATAAGTATGCTTCTAAATCCGGAACAAATAACTCGTGTTCTTTCCTAAATTACAAGTCTGACGGAATAAATAGTCAATCGTAAATCAATGTTGCTGCTTAGTTAATGTGAAAAATGGTCTTTAATTTTTCCAAAGTTAGCCCTTACCCTTCCGGAAGAATGTGAATCAAATGATTAACTTTGGAAAAGTTGCCCAGATACCGTTAACTAAACTACAATGAATCGTATATTTTACGGATAGAAACATGTCGAGTCGGCCAGAATTTATTTTGTATAATGAAATCTGCGGGATTTTGGTGAATAAATCTAAATTGATTGACCCGCAATTTTTCTATTTTGTATGGTGTTGTTAATTTAGCGGAAACTAAACCATATAGAGAATGAGAAAACTTTTGTTGTATTGCTTAACCCTTGTTGTGGGAATAAATCTTTCGGTTTGGGGACAGAGTGACACAGAAAATAACCAGGAATTATTTAAAGATTTTACTTATAGGCAGGGGTCTCCTTATAGGACAGCCTCCGGCAAGCCTGGGCCGGAATATTGGCAAAACGCAGCCGACTATGTCATGGAGGCAAGCTTAGACGAAAGCAACCACACGCTTACGGGCAAGGTGACCATTACCTATACCAACAACAGTCCTGAGGAGTTGGACTTCGTCTGGCTACATTTGGAACAAAACCGTTTTAAATCTGATTCTCGCGGGACACTTACTACGCCAATTCAGGGGAACCGGTACTCCGGAGACGTAGAGGGCGGTTATACGATTACGAATGTTAAATCCCAACTCACAAAACGGGGCAGTGCCAGCTCAGACCGGCATCTGATCTCAGATACCCGGATGCAGGTTTTCTTGGATGCCCCCATTCCCGCAAAAGGGGGGCAGGCAGTGATCTCTATGGACTTTGAGTTTAAAATTCCCGAAAAAGGAATGGACCGAATGGGCCGATTGGACGTCAATGACGGTACCATCTACGCCTTGGCACAGTGGTATCCGAAAGTGGCGGTGTTTGATGACGTGACGGGTTGGAATATCGAGCCATACTTGGGAGCTGGGGAGTTTTATTTGGGTTATGGAGATTTTGAATATAAAGTAACTGTTCCCTACGACCACATTGTAGTAGGTTCAGGCGAATTGCTCAACCCCCGAGATGTGTTGACAAGAGAGCAGCAGGATCGCATGAACCTTGCTGCAAAAAGTGACACCACGGTGTATATCGTAAAGCCGGATGAACTAAAAGACCCATCCAAGAGCCGACCAAAGCAGGATGGTACCTTGACATGGCACTTTAGGATAAGAAATTCAAGGGATGTGGCGTTTGCGTCTTCCAAAGCTTTCATTTGGGATGCGGCCAAGATCGACTTGCCAAGTGGCAAAACCGCCATGGCCCAATCCGCTTATCCATCGGAGAGTGACGGTCAGGGAGCCTGGGGTAGGTCTACGGAGTATTCCAAAGCATCGATAGAGCATTATTCCAGCCGATGGCACGAGTATCCCTATCCGGTGGCCGTGAATGTGGCGGCAGACATAGGAGGAATGGAATATCCCGGTCTTAATTTCTGCAGCTACAAAAGTACGGGGGCTTCCCTTTGGAACGTCACGGATCACGAGTTTGGGCACAACTGGTTTCCCATGATCGTGGGTACAAACGAGCGCAGATTTGCCTGGATGGACGAGGGGTTTAATACGTTCATCAACCATTACAGCAGCTTGGAATTCAATGATGGCGAGTACGGCTCCACATTGAATCAAACCCGACGGTTTATTTCGTGGTTTAACAATCCGAACCGCGAGGGTATAGATACCTATCCGGATGTTGCGAATACCTCCAACTTGGGAATGATAGCCTATATGAAGCCTGCCATAGGCTTGATTATGCTGAGGGAATACATTTTGGATCACGAACGGTTTGACAATGCGTTCAAATCCTATATTGAAACCTGGGCCTATAAGCATCCCCAGCCTAATGACTTCTTTAACCTGATGGAAAATGTGGCTGGCGAAAACCTAAATTGGTTCTGGAAAGGGTGGTTTTATGGAACCGAAAACATCGATTTGGCGATAGAGAATGTGGTGCCCTATGGTGGCAACAAAGTAATTATCCTCGCAAACAAAGGCGGCATTCCTATGCCTGTATTGATGGAAATTACCTATGCCGACGATTCCAAAGAGCGCGTCAAGCTGCCGGTGGAAATTTGGCAGCGGGGGAACCAATGGAATCATCTGCTTCGAACAAACAAAGAGGTGAAAAAGGTAGTGATCGATCCGGACAAGGTCCTCCCTGATGTAAATATCTCCAACGACAGCTGGCCGAACAGTATTTACGAATAGATTTTGTAAACGATATAACTAAATTCCCGACCACAGTCAGATGGTCGGGAATTTTGGTTTTATACTCTTTTGATTATTTTTGTCAAAACGGCCCCACCCTAATCCTGGCCTCCATCGTCATTTCCTCACCCATCACCCCTCTCCAGCTTACATCATTGAATGCTATAGGATTGCATAAACGGTTGGCCGTTTGGTGTGATTCCTTCTAAACGCAGCCTGCCACTAAAATTCTCCAAATACTTACCCAGTTTCTCGGGATCATTGGCTGGTTGGCCGTTCACTTGTGTGATTATAAATCCATTTCCAAGCCCTAGGTCACTAAGGTAACCGCGTGTCATTCCAGTGATTTTAACACCGTATTCGATATTCATCCTGTCTTTTTCTATGGAGTTCACAGTCTCCAACTTCGCGCCTAGCAGGGGAGAGGTGTAAAATTCCCTTTTGATCACACCAGTCCCGCCAAATAAATTCTGAAGCGTAAGCTGCGCGGTTTCGGTTTTGTTCCCCCTTTGGTAAGTGACTTTAACTTTATTTCCCGGGTAGTAATAGGAGAGGGCTTCTTCGAAACTTCCTTTGCCTGTGATGGGGGTACCGTCAATTGATAGAATGACATCGTTTCGCTTCAATCCTGCTTTTTCTCCCGCACCGTCCCGGATCACATGTGATAGAATGACGCCATCCAACGACTTTAGATTCATTTCCTCCGCCAATTCCGGAGTGATTTCGACCACATCCACGCCGGGTATTGCTTTCTGTACTTCCCCAAACTCAATCAAATCATTGGCAATTTTACTGGCCATATCCACCGGAACAGCAAAACCATAGCCTGTGTAGGAGCCGGTTCTTGAAAGAATGGCCGTATTTATACCGACAAGTTTTCCTTGCGTATCCACCAAGGCACCTCCGGAGTTGCCGGGATTAATGGGGGCGTCTGTCTGTATAAAGGATTCCAGAGGGAATTCCCCCCCCATGATATTAATTTGTCGCTCTTTGGCCGACACGATTCCGGCTGTTACGGTAGAAGTAAGGTTAAACGGGTTCCCAACTGCGATAACCCATTCACCAATTTGAAGGTCTCTGCTGCTTCCCATGGTAATGGCGGGCAAGTTTTGGGCTTCAATTTTCAGCACAGCAATGTCAGTGTTGGTGTCAGCGCCTATGAGCGTGGCCTTGTAGGTCCTTTTCTGATGCACAACCTCAATCGTCTCCGCCCTGTCGATCACGTGGTTGTTGGTGATTATGTATCCGTCCCCACTGATGATCACCCCTGATCCGGTACTCACCCGCTGTTGGGGGACGCCCTGACCGAAGAAATAATCAAAAATGCTATACCTTCGGGTATCTGTTCCTGAGAAATTTTTAATAAAAACTACCGAGTTGGTACTTTTTTTGGAAGCTTCGATAAAGGAAACGGGTTGGTTGGAAACGCCTGGTTTTTCTGCGGCTGCAGCTACTTCCTCCCGATCATAAAAATAGGACGTCTTGTGATTCCATCTCTCAACTTCCGCTATTGGATCACTGCCGGTATCTGTTTGCAAAAGAATGGAGTGAAAAAACCAGGCCCCTAGTATGCCGCTAAAAAAGGCCAGGATTGTTGATTGCAAGGTTTTACGCATGTTGTCTCAATTTTCGTTCACTTTCTGGTTAACGATAAAAATTACAAATTAACTGAATATTATGGCAAATTTTAAAAACGAAATGTATGCCAAAAGTATTATGTCTGAAAAAGAGTCAAAAAAAACGGTGAATACGGATTGAACCTTGTAAATTTGTCAGTCAATAAACAAAAGCCATTCCTAATTTTCTTTCTGCCTTATTGCAATCACCAGGTAGAACACTTAGAGTTGAACATGTCAGAAAAAAGAAGCGTAGCAATTTTGGGCTCTACGGGAAGCATAGGTACTCAGACCTTAGACGTTATCCAACGTCACCCGGATCGGTTCCAAGTAGAAGTACTTACCGCCCAGAACAACGCGGATTTATTAATTTCCCAAGCGTTACACTATAAACCAAATGCCGTCGTCATTGGCAATGAAACATTGTATGACCAGGTGAAATCAGCGTTGGTGCCACACGATATCAAAGTTTATGCCGGTCAGGCAGCCATTGCCCAGGTAGTGGAAATGGACACAATTGACGTGGTTCTGACGGCCTTGGTAGGATATGCGGGGTTGATCCCCACGATGCGGGCGATAGAAGCCGGAAAGCCAATCGCATTGGCCAATAAGGAAACCCTGGTGGTGGCAGGAGAGTTGGTTACCGCGTTGGCCAGATCCAAGGGGGTGAATATTTATCCGGTGGATTCGGAGCATTCGGCCATTTTTCAGTGCTTGGTAGGAGAGTTTCACAACCCTATAGAAAAGATAATTCTTACGGCTTCCGGGGGGCCTTTTAGGGGGAAGGACACGGAGTTTCTCCAGCATGTCACCAAAGAGCAGGCACTTAAACACCCCAATTGGGATATGGGTGCCAAGATTACCATTGACTCTGCTTCATTGATGAACAAAGGGCTTGAGGTAATAGAAGCCAAGTGGCTTTTTAACCTGACTCCTGCGCAAATTGAAGTCGTGGTACACCCCCAATCCATTATACATTCCCTGGTTCAGTTTGATGATGGTTCCATCAAAGCACAACTTGGACTGCCGGATATGCGTATCCCCATTCAGTTTGCGTTGTCATATCCCGACCGGTTGTTTTCGGATTTCCCCAGATTTGATTTTGGGATGTATCCTTCACTTACATTTGAGGAACCCGATATGGAAACCTTTAGAAACCTTAAATTGGCCTTTGCGGCGTTGGAAAAGGGGGGTAATGTGCCCTGCGTACTTAACGCCGCCAATGAGATTGTGGTGGCTGCATTCCTAAAGGACAAGGTGGGATTCTTGGAAATGTCATCGGTAATTGAACAGAGTATGGATAAAATTGGTTTTATTGCGTCCCCTTCTTTGGAGGATCTTATTCAGACAGACCGGGAGACAAGATTAATTACAGAAGAAATAATCAGGAATAAATAATATGGATACGTTGATAATGGTCGGCCAGTTGTTACTGGGCCTGTCGATTTTAGTAGGGCTTCATGAATTGGGCCACTTGCTGACGGCAAAAATGTTTGGAATGAGGGTGGAAAAGTTTTCCATTGGGTTCCCCCCAAAAATCGCAGGGTTTAAATATGGCGAGACAGAATATTCAATCGGTGCCATTCCCTTGGGTGGGTTTGTCAAAATCTCCGGTATGGTCGATGAGTCCATGGATACGGATCAATTGTCTTCAGAGCCACAGCCTTGGGAGTTTCGCTCAAAGCCCGCCTGGCAGCGGTTGATAGTGATGCTGGGAGGGATTATCGTTAATGTAGTTACGGGAATACTGATATTTGTCTTTCTAGTGTACGACCGCGGGGAAACCTACTTCTCCAGGGATCAGGTACTAGAGCATGGTATCGTAGCCTATGAAATTGGCGAACAGATTGGATTTCAGGATGGAGATAAGGTGTTGGATATCAATGGCCAAATCTATGAATCCATCAATGATTTGAGTAGCGGGGACGCACTGTTGAGTAATGATGGATATTACACCGTCGACAGGAATGGGGAGCGCGTGACCGTGCCTATACCCCGGGGTTTTATCAATTCGTTTTCTGACAAGGAGAGCATGTCCAGGTTTGTCAATATCCGCTTTCCGTTTGAGGTAGGACAGGTGACTCCGGACCAAGGAGCTGAATCAGCCGGCATAAAATCAGGAGACAAAATCCTGGCCGTAGACGGGAAAGAGATTTATTATTTCGACGAACTTCAAAAAGCACTTGCTGAGAAGGAAAACCAGCGTGTGGAGATCCTTATCGAAAGGGAAGGGGACACCTTTGCTGTGGAATCGGAGGTGAGTAATACTGCTACCATTGGAATTGCCGTTAGCAGCCTGCTGGAACCTGTCCGGAAAAGATATTCTTTTGCGCAGTCTGTACCATTGGGAGTAAAAAGGGCGTTTGAAGTTGTCATCGTCAATGCACGGGCAATGGGCAAGATGTTTACCGGGGAGGTTTCTGCCAAAAATGTTAGTGGTCCCATCGGAATGGCCAAGATATATGGCTCCACTTGGGATTGGGTGAAATTTTGGTCCATAACGGGTCTAATATCCATGATATTGGCATTTATGAATTTCCTACCCATACCGGCCTTGGACGGCGGGCATGTCATGTTTTTACTATATGAAATGGTTTCCGGCCGAGCACCCTCAGACAGGTTTCTGGAAAACGCACAAAAAGTGGGGATGGTAATCTTGTTGATGATTATGGTATTTGCCATCGGCAATGATATTGTCAAGCTTTTCGTGGGCAGCTGATGGCTGTCGGATATTACAAGAAAGTTGCAAAAAAGGAAGTGGTTTGAAACCGCTTCCTTTTATATATTTAACAAATATTTCGTTTTTCCCTTTTATACTTTTAATTTACTCCTTGAAAATACTGACAATTTGGGCAATTATAAATACTGGCATAGGGCTTGTTTGATCAGTTGGATATTGGAAAGGTAATCTTTTAGCTTTAACTTAATGTAATTTGACATTAGCAATGTCATACTGACTATATGAGTAATTTCGGCAATCAATTATATCAATCGTTAATGATGGGTGATTATTCAGGTGAAGGGGATCTCATTCACCTGATTACGGATGAGGAAGATGAATCTGCGACTAAGGAAGAATTTTTTTCTGATGAGATACCCATACTTTCTGTAAGAAATACCGTCCTATTTCCCGGAGTTGTCATTCCTATTACAGTAGGAAGGCAGCGGTCAATCCGTCTGGTGAAGAAAGCCCAGAAAGGAGATAAACTTATTGGGGTATGTGCTCAAAGAAACCCAAACATGGAGGATCCTTCCTGGCCGGATATCTATTCGGTGGGCACATTGGCAAAAATTATAAAAATGATTGTGTTGCCGGACGGCAATACCACGATCATCATTCAGGGAAAGAAACGTTTTAAGATTCGGGAAGAAATTTCCGATGACCCCTATTTTTTGGCTAAGGTAGATTACTTAGACGAATCATTCCCGGCAGATAACAAAGAGATTGAAGCACTGGAGCAATCCCTGAAAGAAGCGGCTTTCAAAATTCTTCAACTCAATCCGGAAATACCCCGCGAGGCCCAAGTGGCTTTGGATAACATCGACAGTACCTCTTTCCTGACACACTTTTTGTCCTCAAACATCAATGCGCCTGTAGAATCCAAGCAGCGGCTGTTGGAGATTAACGACGGGATTGAAAGGGCAACATTGCTGCTTGAATTTATGATGAAGGACATTCAGATGCTGGAGCTGAAAAGCGAGATTCAGAAGAAAGTCCATACAGATATCGACCAACAGCAGCGTGACTATTTCCTACGGCAGCAGATGAAGGTGTTGCAGACGGAATTGGGGGAAGAAGGGTCAGAAAAGGAAATCGACGACCTGCTTGCAAAGGGGAAAAAGAAAAAATGGCCTGTAGAGGTAGCCAAGCATTTTCAGAAGGAAGTCCACAAGATCCTGCGGATGAACCCATCCGCAGCGGAGTATCCCATTGCGTTAAACTATGCGGAAGTGATGGTAGAGCTTCCCTGGAATGAATACACAAACGACAACTTCGACCTGCATAGAGCGAAGCGGATATTGGATAAAGACCATTTTGGTCTGGATAAGGTGAAGGAGCGGATCATTGAATACATGGCTGTTCTCAAGCTAAAAAACGACATTAGGGGTCCAATACTGTGCCTTTATGGCCCACCCGGTGTAGGGAAGACCTCATTGGGTAAGTCCATTGCACGGGCATTGGGAAGAAAATACATACGCATGTCCCTGGGAGGGCTTCATGATGAAGCCGAGATTAGGGGCCACCGTAAGACCTATGTTGGTGCCATGCCAGGAAAGATAATCCAAAACATGAAAAAGGCCAAATCATCCAACCCGGTCTTTGTGCTGGATGAAATTGATAAAATCAGCTCCGACTTCCGGGGTGATCCTTCATCCGCATTTCTGGAGGTTTTGGATCCCGAACAAAATTATGCCTTTACGGACAATTTCCTGGAAGTGGAATATGACCTTTCCAAGGTGCTCTTCGTGGCAACAGCCAATTCCTTGGATACCATTCAGCCCGCACTTAGGGACAGGATGGAGATCATCGAGGTGACTGGATATACACTGGAGGAAAAGGTGGAAATAGCAATCAGGCACCTAATCCCCAAACAACGAGCCGACCATGGCCTCAAAGCCAAGGATATACAGTTTAGCAGGGAAGCCATCGTCAAAGTCATCGACGATTATACCCGGGAATCAGGAGTAAGAAGCTTAGAACGTTTGTTGGGCAAGGTGATCCGGAATATTGCAAAGTCCATTGCCATGGAGGAACCGTATAAGAAAAAGATAACCCCCCAAATGGTACGCAAAATTCTGGGTGGGGAGGTATTTGATAAAGAATTGTACCAAGACAACAGCATAGCTGGAGTTGTGACAGGCTTGGCCTGGACTTCCGTAGGCGGGGAGATATTGTTTATTGAAGCCAGTCTGAGCAAAGGAAAAGGAAAGTTGACCCTTTCCGGCCAACTTGGAGAGGTGATGAAAGAATCCGCTATGACGGCGATTTCCTACCTGAAATCCAAATCGGAAAAAATTGGGCTTGACCACCGGGTATTTGACCAGTATGACCTGCACATACATGTGCCGGCGGGAGCGGTTCCGAAAGATGGACCTTCCGCGGGAATTACCATGTTGACAGCCATAGCATCGGTCTATACTCAGCGAAAGGTGAAGTCCAAACTGGCCATGACCGGTGAGATTACCTTGCGCGGAAAAGTAATGCCGGTAGGGGGTATCAAGGAGAAAATCCTCGCGGCAAGAAGAGCCGGGATAAAGGACATCATCCTGTGCAAAAAGAATCAGAAGGATATAGATGAGATCGAAGATATTTATCTGAAAGGGGTAACCTTTCACTTCGTTGAGCATGTACAGGAAGTATTGGATATCGCATTGTTGGATGAATTGGTAGATGAGTCGGTACAGTTTACCTTTGAGTCTTCGTACCAAAAGTCCATTGAAAATTAATGGAAGCCATATAGTTTGTTGCTTGGGGATGCTGTTGGCCGTGGTATCCAGTCCGGGGTTAGCCCAATCTTCAGGCAGGGCATTTGGTTTTCTAGATCAGCCAAGCTTTACAGGCCTGGCGGGCTTGGGTGGCGTTAATCTGACATCCACGGCGGATCCGATGATGTTTCTTGCGAACCCTGCTTTATCCGATACCCTGCATCAAAAAAAAATTTCACTTCATTACCTGAATTTTCCCGGAGACATCCAGGTGGCCACCCTGGGGTATTTGCTGCCAGGGCCTATGGAAAGTACCCTCAGTCTTGGTCTCCAATATTTCAATTATGGGGAATTTGAAGGTTTTGACGATACGGGGTTCCCACTTGGCACCTTTAACGCCAACGAGTTTGCACTGACAGCAGGATTGGGTAAATCCTTTGGCGTGTTTAGCTATGGGGTGAGCGCCAAATTGTTGGGTTCAGTGTTGGAAAGCTATCAGGCTTACGCGCTGGCCATGGATTTTGGCGTTACTTATCGTCATCCAGTGGAGGACTTGATGTTGGCCGTGGTAGCTAAGCAAGTGGGAGTTGTCCTGAAAAATTACTTCGAGGATGCTCCGCTTTCCCTTCCCGCTGACATTCGGGTAGGTGCGAGTTACAAGGCCCCCGATATGCCGGTAAGGTTTCACCTTTCTGTTCGGAATTTGATTGGAGATGCGGACGCATTTCTCGCCATCCCACAGGAAGAGCAAGCAATTGGGGAAAAGATATTCCGGAGGCTGGTGTTGGGAGCGGAATTCCTGGTCCATGAATCGGTGCAACTGAGGGCGGGATATAACCACCTCATCCGGAAGGAATTTGCCGCCATTGGGGGGCAGGGGATGGGAGGCTTTTCGGGAGGGCTGCTGTTTTCTTCCAAAAAATTCGCTTTCTCCTATTCCCGTATGTTTTACCGCGTGCCGGGGGGTACCCACCTTGTGGGAATTAGTACTAACTTAAATGAGTTGAGGAAGTTTTAACCTCAGCATAAAACAGATACGATGAATCACTTGACACCAAAGCAAATAGTAGCCGAACTGGACAAATACATCATTGGCCAGCACGATGCCAAAAGAAACGTGGCCATCGCTTTGCGAAATCGAATCAGAAGGCTAATGGTCAAATCGGACCTGCAAAAGGATATTGTTCCCAACAACATCCTGATGATAGGTTCTACGGGGGTAGGGAAAACGGAGATTGCCCGGCGACTTGCCAAAATCGCCAATGCGCCTTTTACCAAGGTGGAGGCTTCTAAATTTACGGAAGTAGGCTATGTGGGCAGGGATGTTGAATCCATGGTTAGAGACTTGGTAGAGCAGTCGGTCAACATGGTCAAAGAGTCCAAAAACGAAGAAGTAAAGGAAAAAGCAGCCGTCATCGTTGAAGACGTCCTGTTGGATATCTTAATACCTCCTGTCAAAGGGGCGGGTTTTAGTACCACCGGAACATCCTCCAATTTCAACCCCGAAAATGCCTCAGAGCAGGAGCTTAATGAACGGACTAGGGAGAAATTCAGGGAAAAGCTAAAAAATGGGGAGCTTGAAGACCGACGTATTGAAATTAACGTAAAGCAGTCAGCTCCTTCAGGAATAGGAATGATAGGTAATGGCATGATGGATGATGCCAGTATGGCAGGTATTCAGGACATGCTTAGTAATATGATGCCCAAGCGCACCAAGAAGCGGAAAGTGACCATCAAGGAAGCACGCAAAATATTGATGGAAGACGAGGCTTCCAAGCTGATTGATTTTGATGAGGTGAAGGAAGAGGCCGTCCGGCTTGCGGAGAACAACGGGATCATTTTTATCGATGAGATTGATAAAATTGCCTCCAAAGCCGGGAAAGGCGGTTCCGGGCCCGATGTCAGTAGGGAAGGGGTTCAGCGGGACTTGTTGCCTATCGTTGAGGGGAGTGCCGTCAATACCAAATACGGGATGGTGCATACCGACCACGTGTTGTTTATTGCTGCGGGAGCCTTTCACGTTTCCAAGCCATCTGATTTGATTCCGGAGCTTCAGGGAAGGTTTCCGATTCGTGTGGAACTGCAAAGCTTAACACGGGATGATTTTTACCGTATCCTTAAGGAACCGAAAAACGCCTTGACCAAGCAATACAGTGCGCTTTTCGAGGCGGAGGAGGTATTTCTGGATTTTGCGGACGATGCGATGGAGGAAATTGCCGCCTTGGCATTTACCATCAATGAGGAGGTGGAAAATATCGGTGCGAGGCGCTTGCACACGGTCATGAGTCACTTGCTCAATGAATTCCTCTTTGAAGTTCCCGACACCATCGGTCCCAATAGTAAGATAATGATTACCAAGGAGATGGTCACGGAGAGGTTAAGTTCGTTGGTGAAGAACAGGGATCTTTCGCAGTATATTCTTTAAAAATTACGAATTACGAAATATTAATTACGAATTACGAATTGAGAATTACGAAAAGGGAGTTACGAATTGAGAATGGAGAATTACGAATTGATTCAAAACCCCAATCTTAGATAAAAACTCTTAATATCAGCGTTCTCTCTAATTAATCAACTCCCGCAATCACTGCGTCCTGAGGAATTTGCAACTTAAGGGGAGGGCGATAAATGACGTCAGATAAGGTGAATTCCTCCAAGCGGGGGGATGGCACAGATTAATATATTCGGGTTTTGGCGGGAGGGGAATGGCACGTCAACCATTCCCGCTGCCAAAACTGCCCCACCCCTCCCTCCCCTCTAGGGGAGGGCGATCGATGCCGTGAAACGAGGAGGATTGTTG
>DATHWC010000083.1:0-10361 GCA_035460985.1 Lunatimonas sp. | reverse complement strand
GGATTCCTAAATTAAATAATTCCATTTTTCTATCTATTTAGTGTTCTACATAACCTGTTTTGGATCGCTGCACCCAAATAATCAATCCCAGAATGATAAATGCACCCACAGGGCTAACCATCAAACCATTTGTAGCAAGGTTAAAATCCTCGCCAAACAGTCCAGAGATGGAATCATAGATAGGTACCCCAAACAAGGAGCCTGACCCCAATAACTCTCTGAAAAAGGCTACAGCCAAAATGATCCAAGAATATCCCAATCCACTTCCGAAGCCGTCCAGTATAGCATCATATGGCTTATTTCCCATCGCATACGCTTCTAACCTACCCATAACGATACAGTTGGTAATGATCAATCCGACGAATACGGATAGTTCTTTATACATATCATAGGCAAAGGCCTTAAGCACTTCATTAACGAGGGTTACCAATGTGGCTACAATTGCCAATTGCACGATAATTCTTACTCTGCTGGGAATCTTATTTCTTAAAACGGAAATGACCAAATTTGCCATTACGATTACAAAGATCACAGAAAGTGCCATAATCATAGTCGGCTGCAGTTGGGTGGTAACTGCCAATGCCGAGCAAATTCCCAATACCTGAATGGTAATTGGGTTGTCATCTACCAAGGGATCAGTAATTAGTTTTTTACGTCTTTTGGACAAAAGGGCTTCGACGTCCTTTTTTTCCTCTACGACTTTTTCAGCTGTTTCTGTACTCATAATTTTATGTCTTGAAACGTTAAACTATCCTTATTTTAAAGCAACTTCGTCACCTTCCTTAATCTTATCCATATAGGACTGGTAATTTTGCAAGTAGCTTCGCAGCATCTTGTTTACACCTACCGCTGTGATTGTAGCTCCTGACAGACCATCTACCATATGGTCTTCTCCGGAATAATCCCTTCCTTCACCTTTCTGCATATCGACTGAAACCAAATTTCCGCTGTCATCAAAGATTTCTTTACCAACATACCTATTCTGAACATCTCGGGATGTAATTCTCGCCCCCAAACCAGGTGTTTCACCGGCGTGGGAAAATGTCACCCCCTCAATCGTATTGACATCGGTCTGCAAGGCCAAGTAACCCCATATATTATCCCAAAGCCCATTTCCGTAAACAGGAAAGATATACGAAATTGCGTCGTCCACATTCCCTTCTTCATGGAATATAAATACAGGATAAAGCCTATCCTCTGGAGCCTTTTTATAATTTTTACCTACATCCACTGATTCGGCTGTCACGGTAGCTCCATCCTGTTCGGTAACTTCCTCACCGTCGATGTTTACTACCTTGGACGAAATTCTGCTTTCATAGAAAGCATCTATTTCATCAGGCTTCATTGCTGCTATCTCTTCAACAGGCATAACAGCGCCCAAAATTTGCTTTTTAGTATCTAGGGCCTCAGCTTTCTGCTGGATTGGTTTCAAGACCTCCGATGTTCCGGAAAGTAATAAACCTAAAACGATTGTTAAGACTACAGAAAATGTAATCACATAAGCATTAGACTGTTGCACGTTGTAACCTCCTTTTCTTATTTGCTTGTACTACATAATAATCAATCAACGGGGCAAAGACGTTCATAAATAGAACGGCTAACATAATACCCTCCGGATAAGCCGGGTTAGTCACCCGGATGATAATGGTCAACACCCCAATAAGCAACCCATAAATCCATTTACCGGATTCGGTTTGAGAAGCAGAAACGGGATCAGTTGCCATGAAAACGATTCCGAATGCTATACCTCCCATCACCAAATGATAATGCGAAGGTAAAGCCATATATTCATTTACGGCCAACAGATTCATAACCAGTCCCATAAGATAGGCTCCGCCGAAGGCACTAACCATAATTTTCCAACTAGCCACTCCCGTAAACAGGAGTATAGCTGCTCCTATCAAGCACATGAGCGTAGAGGTTTCGCCAATGGAACCGGGAATAAACCCGACAAACATATTCGTAAAACTAAACATTCCCTCCATTATAGAGGCATTGTGCTGAGTAAGCTCCGCTACTGCGTTTTGTCCATCTTGACCAGCCTGATACGCTACTGCTAGGGCCGTTGCACCCGAAAAACCATCCGCAGCAGCAGCATTGTCTCCTACATACGTCCAAACGGTATCTCCTGAAAGTTGCGCCGGATAGGCAAAATACAAAAACGCACGGGCAGTCATGGCCACGTTCAAGATATTCATTCCTGTACCTCCAAATACCTCTTTCGCAATTACCACGGCGAATATTGTCGCAACGGCCACCTGCCATAACGGAGTTGTGGCAGGAACAATCAAAGGGATTAACATCCCGGTAACCAGAAATCCCTCATTAATGGGGTGTTTTCTGATAACGGCAAAAACAGCCTCCACTATACCTCCTGCGGCATAAGCAACCAGAACGATTGGTAACACCAAGATTGCGCCTTGTAGAAATTTATCCCCGAAAGTTGCACTGGCATCCTGGATGGCTAAATAGTGCATATTTCCGGTATTGTAAATTCCGAACAGCAGACATGGGATCATAGCGATTACCACGGTAATCATCATCCGCTTTAAATCGATCGCATCCTTTATCTGTGCTCCTCTTGGACTAGTGGTATGGTTTGGAGAAAACATAAAGGTTTCTCCTGCTTCATACAGGTAGTACAAGTTTTCTAATTTACCACCCTTCTGAAAAAGCGGCTTCTGCTTGTCTAACAGATCTCGTAAAAACTTCATATGGATTAACTATATTGTATTAGTTCTATACCTTTTCTAACTAATTCTTGTACGGGGTGTTTGGAAACATCCACAAATTCACACAAAGCCAGATCCTCCTCTATGACTTCATAAATTCCCAATTCCTCCATATCGTCGTAATCTTCCGCCATAATGGCTTTCATAAGATAGACAGGAAAAATATCCATTGGCGTGACACTTTCAAAAACTCCGGTAGAAACAAATGCTCTAGGTTCTCCCCGGGTATTGGTATCAAGAACAAACTCCTTTTTTGGGTAAAGGAAGGATAAAAGGCCCAAGGCCTTGTGATAGCTCAGCTTCTCAGAGGTAGGTTTCATCCATCCCAGAAATTCATAATAGTCCCCTTCCGGCAATAGTGACAGTTGATGGTCATAATAGCTCAAATAACCATCTAAGTTAATCTTCTGCCCTGTAAGTGGATTGCCGGATATAGCTCTAACATTAGTCGACTTAATGTTTTCCGCCACAAAACTGTCGACACAAGCTCCCAAATAGGTCTGCGTATAGCAGGCTTTCTTAGCTTCTGAACCAGTAATGGCTACAATTTTAGATGCGTCATACACTCCTTTCAACAAAAGATTACCTATTTGGACAACTCCATATGGATTAATTGTCCAGATGATATCCCCCTTTCCGATGGGATCAACATGGTGTATATGCACGCCAACATTTCCTGCAGGATGAGGACCGGAAAATTTATTTATTTCGACTTGCTGTAAATTTGAATAAACGGCAGGAGCTGCCTTGTCCGCAGGCACACCTAGATGTATTTTGCCCTTGGTTAATTTCTTCAATATGTCAATACCCAGTTTAAAAGCTTCCTCCTGCCCTTTTAACAAGACTTCGTAGTCCGGTGCCAGCGGATGGGTGTCAAAACCGGAAATAAAAATAGATTTCGGGGTGTCGTCCGGATTTGCGATGACGCCAAATGGACGCTGAATTAACTGAGGCCATACTCCTGACGCAGCCAGGTGGTCGATTATTTTCTCCCGGCTAGATGACTGCAATTCGGACGAAGAATATTTCTGGAAGGATTCAAATTCAATAACGTCGTCGGCAAGGATCTTTATTTCAAGAAGTTTCCTTTTCTCCCCCCGTTTCACTTCGACTATTTTCCCGGAAACAGGTGACACAAACTGGACCTTTTCCATTTTTTTATCAAATAACAACGGGGTACCTGCCTTTACAGTATCACCTTCTTTTACAAGAACCTTCGGTCTTTGCATGCCGATGAAATCAGTCGGTTTTATGGCAAAGGTTTTTACGGGCTGGAAATCATGCATTTGCTTTTCTGCTTTGCCAGCCAGACGTATATCAAACCCTTTCTTAAGCTTAACTAGTTTTGACATATTTGATTTTTAAAACTATATGATCCTTTGAAAATCGGCTCAAATCTAATAAATTACATCAGTTATTAGAAGATAAATCCGCTATAATTTGTTTTCGTTTTTTCTCTGATTGGATTAAAACAATCTCTTAATACTTTTCTGTCGTAACTAAATCACCCTTCATGCTACTTATGTATTCCTTTACCTGCTCCATTAGCCACATCGGAGTGGAAGTTGCTCCGCATATTCCCACCTTGTCTGCTGATCTAAACCATGCTGAGTTTATTTCCTCCTCACTTTCGACAAAGTAGCTTTGTGGATTGACTTGATGGCAAACTTGGTACAGTGCCTTTCCGTTGGAACTTTTTTTACCGGAAACAAAAATAATCACATCATTCACTGCGGAAAAATTGCGCAACTGAGGCTCCCTGTTGGACACTTGTCTACAAATGGAATCGTTGGCATTGAAATCAATTTCAGACAACGAACCTTTTGCTTCCTGAATTCGCTCACTTATCTTTTCCTTTAGCTCATAGAAGCCTTTGGTACTTTTTGTAGTTTGACTGAAAAGTGTCACAGGCTTGGTAAAATCAATATGCTCCAGGTCGGAGTCCTCCATGACTACGATGGCCTTCTCAAGTGTTTGACCAGTGAGTCCTATTACCTCCGCATGTCCCTTTTTGCCATAGATGACGATCTGACCGTTCTCCTTTTCCATTTTGTCAAAGGCATTCTTAACCCGATGCTGCAATTTTAGAACGACCGGACAGGAAGCATCTATCAGTTCGATGTTGTTTTCAATGGCCAATTTGTAAGTTTCCGGCGGCTCACCGTGGGCACGGATCAGTACTTTACAATCAGTCAGACATTTGAGTTGTTCCCTGTCTATGACTTCCAGCCCTTTCTGGCTAAGTCGCCTTACCTCCATGTCATTATGCACAATGTCTCCCAGGCAATAGAGTTTATCACTTCCCTCCATTTCATCTTCAGCCATTTGGATGGCATATTCCACCCCAAAACAATAACCGGAATTTTTATCTATTGTAATTTCCATTCTTTTGCTTTTCAGTTCATCCTGTCTCTTGCCAACTCGAGTATCCGCTCCACCTGATCATCGAAAGTCAGGTGACTGGTATCCATTTCCACTGCATCTGCAGCTTTTAACAGTGGGCTTTCCTTTCTGGTAGAGTCTATATGATCCCTTTCTTTCAAATTTCGTGCTATATGCTCATAAGCTGCTGACTTTCCCTTGTCAAGCAGCTCTCTGCGCCGACGTTCCGCCCTCACGTCCAAGTCCGCATACATAAAGACTTTAAGTTCCGCACCTGGGAACACAACCGTTCCAATATCCCTTCCATCCATTACTACGCCCCGATTTTCGCCAAGAGTGCGTTGAATGGCAACTAGTTTCTCGCGAACTTCCTTTATCTTACTGACTTCGCTCACTAGTTCACTGACTTCCATGTCACGGATTTCATCCTCCACGTCCCTTCCATTTAAAAAAATCCGCTGAGATCCGTCTTCCGCTAGCATGCGAAAATCCAGCTGTAGGCTATCTAAGGATCGGCGTATATCCTCACTATTCGTTAACTCCGTGCCAGATTCTAAAAAATGAAGCGTAACAGCTCTATACATAGACCCGGTGTCGATGTAAGCATATTTCAACGCTTTGGCAACCGATTTGGCCGTTGTGCTTTTTCCACAACCCGAAAGTCCATCAATAGCTATAATGATTTTTTTCATTAAGGAAAAGTAGCGAGTATATCTAAGTGATTATTCGGGTGCAAATATAGTAGTTTTAAAACAGTTATGGTAATAATTGCCTTCTTAATAGCTTTTTATTTCCTTTAGGAAATGAAAAGAATATTTTGAAATTCCTGTAGAAAAATCATATGAACGATACTTATTTTAACATTAAAGGTCAATTGGTTGATATCATTCAGAAAGATATATACCCTGTAAGCATCTCAGTCAAAGATGGGTATATTGACGGCATCGAACGCGTCGTAGAGGCTCCTACAGTATATATCATGCCAGGTTTTATTGATGCACATGTTCATATAGAATCCTCTTTGCTAGTACCCACAGAATTTGCCCGGATGGCAGTGGTACATGGTACGGTTGCTACAGTGTCGGACCCCCATGAAATCGCCAATGTCTGCGGCATGCAAGGCGTAAGGTATATGATTGAAAATGGCAAACAGGTGAATTTTAAATTTTATTTCGGTGCCCCGTCCTGTGTACCGGCCACCACTTTCGAGACGGCAGGGGGAAGTATCGGACTGAAAGATTTAGAGACTCTCCTTCAGGACACTGACATCAACTACCTAGCTGAAATGATGAATTGGCCGGGAGTACTGGCTAGTGATCCTCTGGTAGTACAGAAGCTTGCCCTAGCAAAACAATACGGCAAACCCATAGACGGCCACGCCCCGGGTCTTCGGGGGGAAAAAGCCGCCCAATATGTCCAATCCGGAATTTCCACAGACCATGAATGTGTGTCCTACCCAGAAGCACTCGAAAAATTGAAACTGGGTATGAAGATCGCTATTAGAGAGGGAAGTGCCGCCAAAAACTTCGATGCACTCATAGACCTGATGGATGAATATCAGGAAAATTTGATGTTTTGCTCCGATGACAAGCATCCAGACAGCCTGCTAGAAGGGCATATCAACACACTAGTGGCAAGAGCTGTGGCAAAGGGAAAAAACCTTTTTGACGTCTTGAAGGTTGCCTGCTTAAATCCTATAGAACATTATAGCCTGGGCGTGGGCACACTTCAACTGAATGAACCTGCGGACTTTATTTTGGTCAAAGATTTAAAGCATTTTGAGGCACTTCAAACCTATATTAATGGAAAATTAGTCGCCTCCAATGGTCAAACTTTGATTTCTTCAGTAAAAAACAGTATAATTAATAAATTTTTGATACCTAAGGTTACGGCGGATTCTTTTCAGATTCAAGGTAAAACGGGAAAAATAAGAATAATTGAAGTAGAAGACGGTCAATTAGTGACCAGGGAAGGAGAGGCCTATATGATAGCTGAGGAAGGGAAATTGGTAGCAGACATTGGAAGAGACATCCTGAAAATTGCGGTTATAAACAGATATGAAACCCGCCCGGTGGCATTGGGCTTCATCAAAAATTTTGGAATAAAAAATGGGGCCATTGCTTCCTCGGTGGCCCATGATTCGCACAACGTAATAGTTGTAGGCACTGACGACGAATCAATGGAGATTGCAGCCAACGCCGTTATAGTTTCCAAGGGTGGTTTGGCAGCATTTGACGGTGAGGATGTCAGAATATTGCCCTTGCCCGTAGCCGGCCTTATGAATACAGGGGACGGGTTTGAAGTAGCGAAATCTTATACAGAGTTGGATGAATTTTCCAAAAAAATGGGAGCTACTTTGGCTTCTCCGTACATGTCGTTAAGTTTTATGGCACTTTTGGTGATACCATCATTGAAAATCAGTGATTTAGGATTGTTCGACGGTGAAAGGTTTGAATTTGTATCTTTGCATAAATCAGATGATGTTAAAACACAACAAGATGCAAGACGAATTAGTTAAATGAAAAAGAGGCAATGGATTTCAGGTAAATGGAAGGCGATTTTCTTTTGGGAAAAATCTCCGTTGATGGAAAAGCAAATATTCAATGCTACAATTGTCATAATTGGGCTGTACGTTTTCGTCATGAGTATACTGACTGTAATTACAGGTCAATATGTTCTAGCCTCCATTTTTTTCGCCTGCATCCCAGTTTTAATCTTTTTGTACTACCTACTCAGGTACAAAAATAAATTTATCACCCCCTTTCTTCTTTTTGGCCTGGTAGCTTATCCTGTTCTGTCTGCAAACTTTTATTTAAACGATGGCATTCATGGTTCAAGTGCCTATGTATTTATTTTAATGAATTTAGTAATGGCCAGTATTGTTCCTGTCAGATGGATTTTCGGCCTGACTTTGGTAAATGTGGTTTACTTTTTAAGCCTATATTATTTGGGAATTTATCATCCGGATATTATTCCTACCAGTTACACGGATGAAACCTCTCGATTTTTCGACCACAGTATCACTTATTTTGGATCGGTATTAGGGATGACTTTTATTTTGATGACCCTTAGGATATTTTACCAAACCCAAAAAAGTAAAACGGAAATTAATAAAAATGAATTGATGATGGTCAACAGAGATCTAACGAGGACCAATTTTCAAAAAGATAAAATTATTGCTATCCTCACCCATGATCTTAAAAATCCCCTTCAATCCATTGTACAAACCCTAGAGCTCATCAACGAAACAGATGAATTGACTCAGGAAGAATTGGCTTTTATACATTCGGAGCTTTTAAAAAACACTCAAAGAACCTATGCCATGATGGAAAATATCTTGGAATGGTCTTCCTTTGAACTGAAAAACCAAAACAGCCGCATCAAAGATGTAGACTTAAAAAGCCTCTTCGGGGATACCTTGGAAATCATGAAAACGATTGCAAATCAAAAGGGAGTCAATCTGCATATCAATTATCATAGTAATCCCGCGTTAAAATTGGAATCAGACAGGCTATTGCTAATCCTCCGCAATTTGATTCAGAATGCCATCAAATTCACTCAGGTGGGAGGTGAAATTAAATTAGAAATAGGTCAAGATGAAAATGAAACTCTAATATCGGTGGAAGACAACGGAATAGGTATGTCAGAAAAACAACTTAAAGAAATCTTTCAACTCGAAATAAAACCCACCTACGGGACTGCGTTGGAGAAAGGCACCGGGATGGGACTGCATCTCTGCTATCAAAATGCCATAAAAATCGGAGCCGAGCTAACGGTACAGAGTACATTGGGAATGGGAAGCAGCTTTATGCTGCGAATCCCAAATGTAGTTGAGGAGCCGGAGAAGCTCATCAAGCCGTCAACTCCCTCTTCTTTTTAATATCCTCAATAATAGCTGCTGCATGGGCGATTGTATTCTCTATGAAAAATTCCCTCGTGTTCAGCCCTCCACATACCACTCCCGCCAGATAAAGTCCGGGTATGTTCGATTCTTGGTTTTCAATGTCAAAGCATGGGCGTTTTCGTTCGTCCAGACTGAGCTCCACACCCAACTGGTTAAGCAATGCGAAATTTGGCCTATAGCCGGTCATAGCCAATACAAAATCGTTTTCCAATACTACCGGGCCTTCTGGAGTCTGGATCTCTACGTGATCATCGGCAATCGATGTTATGCTGGAATCAAAATACGCCTTGATTGAACCCTCCTTAATCCGGTTCTCTATATCCGGCAACACCCAATATTTAACCGTCTGGTCAATGGTCGGTTTCATCACGACCATAGTCACTTCCGCACCTTTTCGCCATGTTTCAAGCGCAACATCCACCGCAGAATTCCCGCCACCAACTACTATTAATTTTTGACCTATATAAGGCCATGGTTCCTTGTAGTAGTGGGATACTTTGGGCAAGTCTTCACCCGGCACACCCATAATGTTTGGCAGGTCATAAAACCCGGTGGCTAGGATCAGTTTTTCAGCCAGATATCTACCTTTTGATGTCAAAACTTCAAAATCACCGTCCGGTGTTCGTTGCAGCTGTTTAACTTCTTCATATAAATTAATGGCCAATTTATAATGCTTCACAATCCTCCGATAATATTCAAGGGCCTCCGTCCGATTTGGTTTATTGGATATGGACATGAAAGGAATACCTGCCATTTCCAATTTTTCCGAGGTGGAAAAAAAGGTCATGTTAGACGGATAATTGAATATGGAATTGGTAAGTACACCTTTTTCTACAATCAAATAGTTAAGTCCTGCTCGCTGAGCTTCAACGCCGCAGGCCAATCCAATCGGACCTCCTCCAATGATCAGTACATCTAATTTTTTCATATGCAAGTTCTTTGCTGTCAAATTAATAAGTTTTCCAAGTTAGGAAGATTCGACCAAAAATTGAACGGTATTTTCCTCTTGGTCTGGTATGAATCTAACTTCCCTTATCTGTACTTCACCATTATGTTTCCACAAAACCGCAGTTGTGTTTACCGTTCCGTAATAATCATCTAAAGTGATAAATTGCGCCGAAACAGATTTCTCCATCAATGGATTTAACCCCGTATCGGGGAGCTTATCGGTTGGGGC
The DNA here is from genome assembly GCA_035460985.1 of Lunatimonas sp. Lineage (GTDB taxonomy): Bacteria > Bacteroidota > Bacteroidia > Cytophagales > Cyclobacteriaceae > Lunatibacter. The sequence continues at coordinate 166 of DATHWC010000083.1, read as the reverse complement.
TGTCTTTACAGACTGCAACAAACCAGTCAATGATTCAATTTCAGGGATATGGGTCTCGTGCAGATAATTCGACAGATCACTTTTAGCACGTTCCACTTTGGGCCAAGGTGTATCCAAAAGCGCATTACTCAACCCGTGAAACCCAGAAACAACCTCTTGTACCTCC
>DATHWC010000082.1:0-22275 GCA_035460985.1 Lunatimonas sp. | reverse complement strand
ACAGGCCTATATTTTGCTGAATTCTCCTGAGGCAAAGGCCTTTGACTTGACCGAAGAGCCAAAAGAAAAATACGATATCTACAATACCGGCCGGTTTGGATTGGGTTGCCTGATGGCTAGGAGGCTGGTAGATGAGGGTGCTAGGTTTATTAGTGTAACAACTGAATATGAGCCTTTCTTTGGCTGGGATACACATGAAAATGGACACACCCGACTGGTGGATATGAAAAAGATGATTGATTCCCCCATCGCACAACTAATCAAGGATCTTGATGAAAGCGGTCGGTTGGAAAGGACCTTGGTGATTGTAGCCAGTGAGTTTAGCCGGGACATGATGACCGAAGGCCGCCCGGATCTGAAGGTTAAGGATCAGGTGGAGGTACCGGATTTTATAGAGGACATGAAGAATTATGGTATGCACCGTCATTTCACGGACGGATGTTCCATGTTGATGTTTGGAGGGGGGATTAAGCGTGGCCACGTTTTCGGAAAAACTGCCGATGAGCGTCCTTGTAAAACCGTCGAAAATCCCATTAAAATTGACAGCGTGCATCAGACCATGTATCATGCCCTGGGTATTGATCCTGAAAAGCATTATGAAATTGAGAAAAGACCATTTTACACGACTCCTGATGGCTTAGGTAAGCCGGTGATGGACTTACTTGTTTAGTTTTATGCTATAAATCCCTAAAGAAATTGGTTTCGTTACACAGAAAAACTTATTCAAATTTTGTGTTTTTAAAGATTTTAAGAATATAATTGTGAAACGGTTAGATCTTATTCGGTAATTTGATATGTCTATCATCGTTTTGCCGACCATATTTGCCAACAAAATAATCCCAGCTTACTAGCATATGAAAAACGAAAGTAAATCCAGAAGAGCGTTTATAAAGAAAACCGGTGTTGCAGTTCTCGCAGGTGCTGTTGCGCCAACGATAATTATCAATAAATCCCACGCTATGAAAAAAGAAACGATATTAGGCCATGGATCCCATCAATACCGTGTCATTGAAGGCTGGGGGATATTGGATGCAGGTAAAAACCCAGTAAACGACTGCCATGAAATGGTGGAGGATTCCAAAGGCAGGTTAATCATGCTTACCAACGAAACCAAAAATAATATTATTATTTATGATAAATCAGGTAAATTGTTGGAGACTTGGGGTACAACTTATCCCGGTGCGCATGGCTTGACCTTGAGCAATGAGGGAGGAGAGGAGTTTTTGTTCATCACAGATACCAGCCGAAATCAGGTTATCAAAACGGATTTGAAAGGTAAGGAAGTAATGAAGTTGGATTATCCGCGGGAGACCGGTAAATATGATTTTCCCAATCAATTTGTACCGACCGAAACTGCTATCAATTCGGCTAACGGGGATATCTATGTTGTGGATGGTTATGGTAGAAATCATGTAATGCAATACAATGCGAAGGGAGAGCTTATCCGGCATTTTGGTGGTTCGGGAACTACGGATGACACATTTAATTGCTGTCATGGAATCGTAGTGGATACTAGGGTAAAAAATAATCCAACCCTATTGATCACCGACCGTGCTAATATGCAGTACAAGCGCTTCACCTTAGATGGAAAGCACATTAAAACCATTCCGATGCCGGGATCCTTCGTATGTAGGCCAGTGCTGAAAGGGGATAACATTTATGCAGCGGTCTACCGCAGTACCACGCAGGAATATCCAAATTCCGGTTACATCACTATCCTGGATGCGAACGATAAGGTGATTTCTACACCGGGAGGATCAGCACCGGAATATGTAGGAGGAAAATTGCAGGAACAGCGTAAAGACCGGTCCTTTATGGGTTTTATGCATCCGCATGATGTCTGTGTAGATGGTGACGGCAGTATTTATGTACCTCAATGGGCTTCTAAGAAAACCTATCCGGTTAAGTTGGAGCGCATCTGATTCAGATAAGTTGGAGCTCATCTGATTCAGAAAAATTAGATTTGATTTAGATCCCCCGATTCCACAGAGAGTCGGGGGATTTTTTTATATAAGAGGTTTTTTAGGTTTATATAAGGGTGTCCTTCATTACAATTTTTAACAATATTATGTTTTTAGTTTTAAATAGTTGTTTATTGTTTGACCTACAATTATTTTCCAGTAGGAAATATTACAAAAGCAGGATAGTGCAGGATAGTCTTTAAATAATTTGTTTGTTTCTTGATTGATTATTGTATCCATTAATCAAATTAACAAACTCAAATTAATTGAAGTATGAAAAAAATTTACGAACAGCGTATACGAGGAAGGCTGCTGGGTTTTTGCTGTATGTTTTTGCTTTTGGTAACACCCCTTATGGCACAGCAAGGGGGACAGATTACCGGTAAAATCGTTTCTGAGGAGGATTCAGAGCCAATTCCTGGAGTTTCTATACTGGTCACTGGAACCAACAGGGGGACAGTAACCAATATGGATGGCGACTTTACTATCCAAGCAAGTGCCGGAGAAACACTCACCATCAGTTTCATTGGTTTTCAAACCAAAGTGGTACCCGTAACTGCCGGACAGACAGTGTACCAGATTCCTTTAGTTTCATCGATAGGCGACTTGGGAGAAGTTGTCGTAGTAGGTTACGGTTCACAGCGTAGGGCAGATATTACCTCCGCTGTATCCGTCATCAATATGGAGAATATTGGGGATGTTCCCACAACCAATGCTACTAGACTCCTTCAGGGACAGGCTGCTGGTGTGCAGGTTAGGCAGCGGTCAGGAAGACCTGGTGAAGAAATGGAAATTACCATCCGTGGCCTTGGCTCCTTGGGCGCGGGAAGTCAGCCGCTCTTTGTCGTTGATGGATTTCCGATAGGCACTTCCCTGGGTCAAAATTTAAACCCTGCCGATATTGAAAGTATCACTGTCTTAAAAGATGCGGCATCGACCGCCATTTACGGTGCCAGAGGATCCAACGGTGTAATTTTGATAACCACTAAATCGGCCAAGGAAGGTCAGGTGGGAATCGATTTTGTGGTAAACCAAGGATTTGCAAACATCCCCGATTCGAGAAGGACTAAAATGATGAACGGAGTGGAATTTGCCCAGTTCAAAAAGGATAGTTTTGAAGATAGAATCCGGTATTTCGAGCAAAGAGAGCCTTCACTTGAAGAAGTTCCGTTGGAATTCCGATTTCCTGAGCAGACACAACACAATACTGACTGGTTTCAGGAAATCATGAATCAGAATGCCAGATTCTCCAATTATAATGCAACATTGACTGCCGGAAAAGGAGATATACGGTCATTAATATCCGTGGGATACATCAACCAAGAAGGAGCTGTTCTAAATACTAATTTTGACAGGTTTAACGTTCGGGCTAATTTGGATGGGAAAGTCACCGAATGGCTGAGCATGGGCTGGAATATTGCCGCTTCCCACTCTAGGGAAAATTATGCTTCAACAGACGGAAGAGATGCCCTGATAGGCCGAGCTCTATGGGCCGACCCTAGATACCCGGTTTACAATGAAGATGGTTCCTTCAATGATTATATTGGAGGGACAAACGGCGTTTTCGGAACAGCTAATCTAGTTCAAGAGCTCCATGAAATGGAACGCACCTTGAATACCAACAACATCCTTTCCAACGGATACCTGGAATTCAGCTTTCTCAAGGATTTCAAATTCCGTACTTCGGTTAACGCAACGTTAATAGGCACGGAACAAAAGGAATACCGTCCTTCGACACTTGCTGGAACTGGATTCAACCAACCACCTCCAAGGGAGGCAAGTTTAATTCAGCGGGCAGACAACGTAATTAATATTGCAGCTGATCAATTGCTGTCTTATTCCAAAGTTTTGGGGAACCATCGGTTAGATGCCTTGGTGGGGTATTCTGCACAGGAAGAAACTTTTAAGAGATTGCAGGGAAATGCAAACGAGTTTCCAAACGATGTCACCCGCTATTTGAATTCAGCTATACGGCAGGTATCCAGCTCAGGAGAAAATTCATGGAGCTTGATGGCTTATTTTGCGAGAGCCAATTACTCCTTTATGGACAGATACCTATTTTCTGCCTCCATGCGGAGAGAGGGAAGCTCCCGATTTGGAGCCAACAACAAATGGGGAAATTTCCCGGCATTCTCAGCGGGATGGAGGATATCTGAGGAATCTTTTATGCCTCAGACCACTTGGATTACAGATTTGAAAGTTAGGGGTAGCTACGGTATTACCGGTAACAACGCCATTGGAAATTATTCCAGCTTGTCCAACATGGCAATATCCAACTATGTATTGGGAGGGAATATTGCCAATGGTCAGCGTTTGGCCAATTTTGCCAACGCCAACCTGGGATGGGAACAGTCTGAGCAGACGGATATAGGTTTGGATTTGGCCATGTTTGACAACCGGCTAATATTTACCGCCGAATATTACAACCGATTGACAAATGACATGCTCCTATCCGTGGAGATGCCCATTGTGTCAGGATTTGGTTCTTCCTTGGATAATGTGGGTAAGGTCAGAAACCGTGGGGTTGAACTTGCCTTGGATTATCGCACCCGAATAAGCCAGGTAAATCTTAGAAGTAACCTGAATTTTACTTTAAATAGAAATAAAGTTCTGGAGATTAGAGGTGATAACGACGAAATATGGGCCGGTGGTTTTTATAGTGTATACAATGTTTCTAAGGCAGGGCGTCCCATGGCCATGTTGCATGGATTTAAGATGATGGGAATTTTCAATACGGAGGAGGAAATTCTGGCATGGCCTGAGCAAGATGGTGCCATTCCCGGGACATATAAATATTTTGACGCAAACGGTGATGGTGTCATCTCCTACGATCAGCAGGATATGATTGAAATAGGCAATCCTCACCCAGATTACATTATTAACATGACGCTGGGAGGAGACTACAGAAAATTTGATTTTAACATCCTCTTTACTGGAGCTTTCAACTACGACGTGATGCGGAATATCGAAGCCACCACTATGAACATGGACGGGGTGTTTAATATTCTTCACTCAGGTATAAACCGCTGGAGATCCGCTGAGAATCCAGGCGATGGAGTAGGGGCAACCACCAATACATGGAAATGGCAGCGGGAGTCTAATTCCAGATACATTTACGACGCCTCCCACGTATGGCTTCGAAACGTTAGTTTGGGATATGCCATACCGAATAATCCGGTCATCCCCAATGCGAGATTGTTTGTAAGTGCGGAAAACCTGTTCCTGATCACTTCTTATCCCGGATCCAATCCGGAAGTGAACCAACGCGGTGGGATCAATATCGGTGTGGATGATGAGCGTTATCCTGTGCCACGTACCTTCACCTTAGGCGCTACCATAAAGTTTTAATTCCAATCCTAGCTATCATGAAATCGAGCATGACGAGTACGTCACACACTGGGATGATTATCATGGCGAGATTCCATATGGCCGCTAAAAGACAATTGTAAACATATGAAAAATACAAAAATATATTCCATACTTGCGGGGATCATGTTAATAATGAGTTCTTGCGGAGAAGATTTCCTGAATAAAACGGATCCGACGGTGCTCGTTGCCGAAGGATTTTATTCCAACGAGAAAGAGATAGAACAAGCTGTTGCCGGAGTTTATGGCATGTTAAGAAATCATTTTAACAGTGAATGGCAGTTCAATGAGTACATTTCGGATAACACCACACTTCATTTTAATGTGGGAAATAGAGGCAACGGTCCAGCCTTAGAAGCCATTGAATTTTGGCAATACAATGCGGCTACACCAAATGTGGCCAACCTGTACAATACGATTTATAGTATAATGGTCAACATCAACACCACTTTAAAGCGACTTCCAGATTCAAATGCCAGCGATGAGGTGAAAAGAAGAGCAGAGGGGGAAATGAAGATGATTCGTGCCTACCTGTATTTCCAACTGGTTCAGCATTTCGGAGATGTTATCATCGTGACAGAACCCGTCACCACTCCTTCTGAGGCCTTTCTTTTGGAAAGACAACCCGTAGAAACTGTATACGCACAAATCATTTCCGATTTGGATCAGGCAATTACAGCACTGCCTCCGGCCCATCCTGCAAACCAACTAGGCAGAGTTACCAAAGGAGCCGCATTATCCTTAATGGGAAAAGTTAGGTTGACCAGAAAGGAATATTCCCAAGCTATATCCGCGCTTAATCAGGTTACTGCCTTAAATTACCAATTGCTGGGAAATTACGCTGACATTTTCATTCCAGCCAATAAAAATCACCGCGAGTCAATCTGGGATATTCAATATCAAGGTGATAATCTGTTTGGGGTGCATAGTAGTTTTATTTATACCTTTGCTCCTAGAGAGTCGGGGGGAGCTGTGATAAACTTTCCCGGACAAGAGGGAGGGGGATGGAATACACCAACCAAGGATATAATCGAGGCCTATGAAGAAGGTGATTTGAGGAAAGATGTTTCGCTCAAAGAAGGCTATTATAACCTGCAGGGGACCTGGGTTCCAGTCCCGTTTATCAATAAATACAATCACCCCCATACGATACGGAATGTAACGAATGACAACTGGCCCGTTATCCGATATGCTGATGTGCTTCTCATGCTGGCTGAGGCTATCAATGAGGAGAGTGGGCCCAATGAGGATGCATATGGCCACCTCAATGCTGTGCGGGAAAGGGCTGGATTAGACCCGCTAAGTGGGTTGAGCAAAGATGCGTTTAGAACCGCCGTCTTAAATGAAAGAAGGATAGAACTGGCCTTTGAAAATCACCGGTGGCTTGACCTGAAGCGAACCAAGACGGTGCCTGAATTAGTCAGCTTTCTAAATGCCTACGGTCTTAGAGAAAGAGCTAACCCGACTACTTCAAGGGGCGGAATTCCTTTCTCCAACGATGATTTTGTTTTCGAGGCTTACCAGGTATTATTCCCAATGCCTGAAGTACAGATGCGGATCAATCCTTCTCTAAGACAGAATCCGGGTTATTAAGGTTTCATTATTTCCGTAAAATAAAAATGGGCTTAAACACCATAGATAGTTTTGTTGAAATGACTATCTATGGTGTTTTTTTTTGTTAAGATTGATTTACCATACTAGCAGGACAGTACAGGATAGTTTATTTGTTATTTTATTTTTAAATTGGCGGCAGGTATTGGTAGCTCAAAACCGAATTTTCAATTATCTATTACTCATATAACCAAATCATTATGAATCCAACTCATTACTTAAAATTGGGAAGTAAATCATTGCTTCTTGGTACACTGGCTATGCTCTTAGCAATAGGCAGTTGGGCGCAATCCACGATATCAGGGGTTGTCCGTTCCGAAGGGGACATGGAAACCATACCGGGAGTGTCGGTATTGGTCAAAGGAACTACTAGAGGAAGTGTGACAGACCTTGACGGACGGTTTGAAGTCAGCGCTTCACCTGGGGAAGTATTGTCCGTTAGCTACATAGGCTATACCACAAAGGAAGTGACGGTACAGTCCGGTTTGACTTCCTACGAAATCTTATTGGCGTCTTCCATGAGCGATTTGTCGGAGGTCGTAGTTGTAGGATATGGTAGCCAGCTCAAAAAAGAGATTACAGGAGCGGTGCAGACGGTTACCGGTGCTGATTTGCTAGATTTGCCGGTATCCCAGATTGGACAAAAGCTACAGGGCCGACTGGCAGGTGTGCAGATTAACCAAACAACGGGTAGACCTGGTAGAGGGATGTCAGTAAGAATAAGGGGACAACTATCTGTATCTGCGGGTAGCGAGCCACTTTACGTTGTGGATGGATTCCCTATTACAGGTGATATCGCAACCATCAACCCGGACGAGATAGAGGATATCACGATTCTGAAAGATGCAGCTTCAACTTCACTTTATGGATCTCGGGCTGCCAATGGTGTTGTTCTGATTACCACCAAACGAGGAAAAGCCGGACAAACCAATGTTTCGTTGAACTATTATACTGGCGTGCAAAATGTCCCACACTACAACAGATTGGAAATGATGGATGCCGTAGAATACGCCCAGTTCAAAAAAGAATACTACGAGGATGCGGGAAACCCAGTTCCTGCCATGTTCCAGAATCCGGCCTCATTTGAAGGTCAGACTCAGGATTGGTACGATGCCTTGTTGCAATCCGCACCGATTTCCAACTACAACCTGACCATCACGTCCAATACCGACAAAATGAGTACTTCGGTAGTGGCCGGATTCTTTGATCAAAAGGGGGTAGTGTTAAATACGGATTACAAGAGGTATTCCCTGCGATTAAACTCAGAATACAAAGTCTCGGAAAAGGTAAGGGTAGGTTTTAATTTGGCACCTTCCTATGTCAAAGACAACACTCCACGGACAGATGGTGACAGAGGAACAGGTATGCTATTCAATGCACTTCACACTTGGCCCAACATGCCTATTTATGATGAGTCCGGGGAATTGACCTATTATACACGTTTCCCGGCGGAGACAGGAAATATTTTCGCCTATCCCAACTATGTACGGGCTGCACAGGAAATTTCCAATGAGACAACCGTTACCAACGTTCTTTCAAATGCCTTTGCCCAATATAGTCCTATCAAGGATTTGGTGATTAAAACTACCATAAACGCAGAATTAAGAAATCAGGATTATTTCTGGTTTAATCCTTCTACTTCTACGGCAGGTATTAATGTGCCCATTCCAACTGTTGCGATGTCCATTCGAGATGGATTGCAGGATTTTAGTTGGTTGAATGAAAATTTGGTGACTTATTCAAAAAGCATCAATGACCACAATTTTGAATTGTTGGGCGGTTATACCAATCAGTATTTCCGAAGAGAGACTACGCGGGTTCAAGCGGATACGTATGCGGATGACCGTTTGCCAACTATCCAAGGAGCGATAAATATTAACCGGGGAGGCACGACCAATTCGGTGAATGAATGGTCCTTAACCTCAGTATTATCCAGGTTGAATTATAACTTCAAAGGAAAATACCTCTTTACTGCCGCGGTCCGAGGTGATGGGTCTTCCCGATTTGGAACAGAAAACCGTTGGGGTGTTTTCCCATCCGTTTCAGCGGGCTGGGTTATGTCTGACGAAGGTTTCTTAAATACCAGCGACAAAGTTTCCTTTATGAAAATCAGAGGTAGCTATGGCGTAACCGGTAACAACAATATCGGTAACTATACCCATTATGCGTTAATCAACAATACCGTAAACCACGTGTTTAACAACAACGTTGCTCCTGGAGCTGCGGTAAGCTCTCTTGCCAATCCCTTTTTAGGTTGGGAAACTACAAACCAAGTTGATGTTGGATTGGATTTGGGATTGTTTGATGACCGAATCACGTTGGTTTATGACTATTTTAACAAATCGACTACAAACCTTTTATATAGCGTGCAGATTCCGCAGGAGTCTGGCTTTGGAAGCTTTAATGACAATATCGGTGAGCTGAGATTCTGGGGCCATGAAATTGCCTTAAATACTAGGAATACAGACGGTAAATTGAAGTGGACTACCAACGCCAACATTTCTTTTGTGCGAAACCGCGTGGAAGCACTTGCTGACGGTATAGACCGAATTTACGGTACCTTTCACATTACCCAAGTGGGGCAGCCTTTTGGCATGTTCTATGGATTGGTAAAAGAAGGCTTTTACATGAACGAAGAAGACTTGGCGAATTCACCCCAAGTGCCCGGCCGTTCAACTGTTGGTTCCATCAAGTTTAAGGATGTAAATAATGACGGGATCATTACCTATGGAGGTAGCAATGATGACAGGCAGATTATTGGAAATCCATTTCCTAAATTTACTTATGGGATCGTAAACAATTTCCAGTACGGAAAATGGGATGCTAGTATTGTTGGATCAGGATCCTATGGCAATGAACTTTGGATGAGACACTTGTATAGCACGGCAAACCTGGATGGTGTGTTTAATATGGTCAGAAAGGCGACTGATCGCTTCCGATCCCCGGAAAATCCTGGAGCGGGAATATTTGGTACAACCGTTGGTGGAGGAAATGTGACAGGGATTGAGCGCGATTGGCACAGTAGTCATTTCGTATATGATGCCTCGTTCTTCAGTATCAAAAACATGACTTTAGGGTATAATGTAGGAGCTTTGGGCAAATTTGCCAAATCGGCCAGGGTTTATGCTTCCGTTCAAAACGTGTATGTGTTCACTTCCTATTGGGGTGGATCAAATCCGGAAGTAAGTATGCAGGGTAATGGACAAGGTGATGGAGGAAACTTGAGTCAAGGTATAGACCTCTCAGCATATCCAGTTCCAAGGACCATCACAGTTGGAGCTAACCTCAACTTTTAATGTGCAATTACCAAAACTGAAATGAACATGAAAAAGATAACAATATTAGTTGCCATATTCTCGATTTTCCTTTCCGCGTGTGAGGATTTTCTTACCGTGGTGCCTGAGACTTCGCTCAGTACAGCTACATTCTTTAGAACCGAAGCTGATTTTCAGCAAGCCGTAAATGCTGCCTATGCTCCCATGCGCTCCATTGTCAATGACAGGGCTTGGATGCTATCCGAAATGCGTTCAGACAATACCATGTACGGAAGGAATATTATGTTTGGTGCCACAGAGCAGCAAGAAGATATTTCCGACCATGCTATACCTGATGCTCAAGGGATCAATGCCAACACCCATGTGCTTAATCACTATCGTCTCGATTATCAGATCATAGCAAGAGCAAACCAAATACTTTCTACTATTGATGACGTGGATTTTAACGCCGATTCCAAAAACAACATCAAAGGACAGGCGCATTTTTTAAGGGCAATTGCTTACTATGATTTGGTGAAGTATTTTCAGAGTGTTCCCATTCACCTTACTCCGGTAACGGCTAGAGAAGAAGCTGGTAGGCCCCTTTCTCCAGAGGCGGATATTTACGCCCAAATTATCAGTGACGCGACTGCCGCAATACCATTATTACCGCTTAGATCTCAGCAGGAGCTTGGAAGGGTTACGTCTGGAGCCGCAAGGATGCTGCTTGCTGATGTGTTTATCCGCCAACAGCGATGGTCCGATGCCGAGACTTTACTTAAAGAAATAGTAACAAGCGGCCAATATCAGTTGATCCCAGATTTCGAAGATGTATTCTCTGAATCTGGAGGTAATAAAAATAATATCGAATCAGTCTTTGAAGTCCAGTTTCTGGAAGGGCCACAGGGTTTAAATGGAAACTTTGTATATCAATGGATGCCCCGACCCATATTGCCGGGAGAGCTAGCTCCGATTACCGGAACGTCAAATGCCCAAAACCTCGATGGTCAGGGAAACAATATACCTACTCCGGATATCATAAGTGCCTTCGAAGACGGTGATGAGCGAAAGGACGCTTCTATTGGGTTTGTCACCCTGAGTGGTAGCCTAAGGGCTAATAAGGTTTATCCATATATTAAAAAATTCGCCAAGCCACATGCGCTGCATAATAATCATGGGATGAACTTTCCGATCTATCGCTATTCGGAAACCCTATTATTCCTGGCTGAAGCGTTGAATGAGCAGGGAAAAACAACCGAAGCTGCTGATTACATCAATGAAGTTCGCAACAGAGCTGGATTGGAAAATACCAATGCCTCCTCACAAGGAGATATGAGAGATGCTATCATGCAGGAAAGAAGGGTGGAGTTGGCCTTCGAAAATAAAAGATGGCATGACCTTACCAGAACAGATACGTATATGCAGGTGATTACTGATTTTGCTAATCGCGCTCGGGCCAATCCACTGGATTACTATTACCCCGCAGGCGCAACATTTAGAAACCATGCCTTTGGCAACATCACCAAGTTCTATACGTTGCCCGCTGCGGAGTCTGAAATTACACCACACTTTTAATACCTAGCGATGGTCCGTAATTAAGTTTTAAGAGGGATAAGCACCGAAATAAAGACACTATCTTTTTTCGGTGCTTATTTGTGTTTTAACCAAATCGCTGGAACTGGCTCTCTTTTATTATGACTAAAGGTCCATTTCCCATATATTTGGTTTTAATATCCCCTAAAAATAGGGTAACTTTAACGGTTAAAAGAAAACCTAATTGGAGCCTTCAACCTTTTGCCGATACAATAACATATAACCATGAATTATAGAACTTCCCTTAAAAAGCTACTCATTCTGCCTATCGTTGCAGGACTCCTATTTGCCTGTGCCAAAGAGGAAGCTAAAGAGCCTAATCCCAAAATAGATAAACTGAAGCTTCCCACAGGTTTCGAGGCCGAACACCTTTACAGTCCGGGAGAAAACGACCAAGGTTCATGGGTAGCCATGACCTTTGACCCAAAGGGCCGTATGTTGACTGCTGACCAATACGGGTCCATTTATCGGTTGGAAATACCTGAAATCGGAGCGGATTCGCTTACACCCAAAATAGAAAAACTAAAGATAGGCCCTAATGGCGAAAGCAAAATAGGGATGGGCTTTGCCCAAGCTCTGCTATATGCCCATAACAGTGTCTATGTGATGGTCAATCATAGGGCCAACGATGAGTTTGATAAGGATACCGGCCTTTACCGGATTATCGATACCAACGGAGACGATCAGTTTGATGAGGTGATTGAAATCAGAACCTTCACCGGCAGCCCAGGTGAACATGGTCCCCATAGCATCGTACCTTCCCCGGATGGTAAATCGCTTTATATTGCCGTGGGAAACCATATCGACGTTCCGGAAATGAACCGCTATCGAATCCCACGTGTATGGCAGGATGATAATGTTTTTCCTGAAATCAAAGATCCCAGAGGCCATGCCAACAACAGAGGTGCACCAGGCGGATGGATAGCCAAAATCGATCCTGAGGGAAAAGATTGGGAATTGATCAGCGTTGGATTTAGGAATGAATTTGATCTTGCCTTCAATGAAGTTGGAGATATATTTACTTATGATTCGGATATGGAATGGGATTTCGGGATGCCTTGGTACCGGCCTACCCGAATCAACCATGTCACCAGCGGCAGTGAGTTTGGCTGGAGAACGGGGAACCAAAAATGGTCACCTGACTATACCGACAACCTTCCTGCCATTTTAAATATTGGACAAGGTTCTCCCACTAACGTGGTTTCCGGTGCAAATGCTAATTTTCCCGACAAATACAGAAGATCTATTTATGCATTTGACTGGAGTTTCGGTATCATCTATGCCATGCAAATGACTCCAGAGGGAGGAACCTACAAGGTAACTGCGGAAGAATTTATTTCCGGATCTCCACTTCCCCTTACAGACGGAGTATTCGGACCGGACGGTGCCTTTTATTTTCTGACAGGTGGAAGAAGATTGGAATCCGATCTCTATCGGGTGCATTACACCGGTGATCTTAGCAAGGAATCCGGAAACGGGTTAACAGAAGCAGACCTTCCTGAGGAGCACAAAATCAGGAGGAAATTGGAAGCCTTGCATGTGGGGCCCACAGCTGGGGCATTAGACATAGCTTGGCCTCAACTGAGCCATGCGGACAGATTTGTTCAGTATGCCGCTAGGATTGCCGTAGAGCATCAACCAGTAAGCGAGTGGCAGGCGAAAGCACTGAGCGAAGAAAATCCACGGGCAATTGCTCAGGCGATGATTGCTTTGGCACGGCATGGGAATAAATCACAACTAAATGCCATGATCAATACACTTACTCGGCCTGATTTTGGATCTTTAAATGAAGAAGACCAAATGAACCTTACCCGAGCAATAGAAGTAACGATTTATAGAATGGGGAATCCTTCTGGAGCTGCAAAAACCAAGTTAATTTCCTATTTGGACGATCATTTCCCCGCATCAACTAATCGGCTTAACCGCATAATGGGAAAAGTATTAGCTCGATTGGAGGCTCCTTCGGCTGTGCCGAAATTACTTGCCTTGCTTGAGGATGCGTCAGATGACCCCGAGTACCAGAAGACCTTTACTTCTTCCTCTGACTTGATCATGAGAAACCCCCAATACGGGTTGGATATCGCGGGCATGCTGGCGAACGTACCTCCAGCTCAGCAAACCTATTATGCTACCATTCTAGGAGGGGCAAAAGCGGGTTGGTCCGATGAGAATTATGACAAATACTTTACTTGGATAAACAATGCCTTTCAATACAAGGGAGGTAGAAGCTATGTTGGATTTATTGACAGAGCACGAAAAATGGCTCTTGAGACCGTACCTGCAAGCAAATTTGACCATTACAATGCACTTTCCGGTGCAGACAGGCTGACCGGAACGGGAAATGACCTTGCCGTTGCAACAGTACAGCCCGAAGGTCCTGGAAAAAGGTGGACAGTGGAGGAAGCTTTACCCGTAGTGGAAACACTTGCAGGCAGGGATTTCGAAAAAGGCCATGCCATGTATCAGGCAACCCTTTGTCAGTCATGTCACGCAATGGCGGGCGACGGAGGGGCGGTTGGACCGGATTTAACCCAATTGGGGACCCGCTTCTCACATAGGGATATCCTCGACGCCACAATTAATCCCAGTGCGGAAATATCTGACCAATATGAAGCTACCGTATTTACCATGAAAGATGAGTCTTCCGTAGTAGGTAGGTTGATCAGCGAGGATGACGGGAAGTATTTTGTGTCCCAAAATCCATTTGCACCGGATGTGTTGAGGGAAATTCCAAAAGCAGATGTAAAAAGCACGAAAGTTTCTGATGTCTCAGTGATGCTTCCGGGATTGATAAACCGATTGAATGAAGAAGAACTGAAAGACCTGATGGCCTACCTTGTATCAGGAGGTAATCCGGATCACGAGGTATTCAAATAGTACATTTTATAAGTCAGGTGATATCCTAGTTGGTGGATTGAGGCATTTACTGTCTTTCTAGACTCCAATAGGGTTTTCTCCTGACTTTTTTTATTTTATATAAACCAGCACCATGAAGAATATATCTAGTATCCTATTAATGGCCTTAGCGGCAATCTTTTACAGTTGTGGGGAATCCAAAACGACGGAGGAAACTGATTTGGGTTCGGAAGCATCAGCAGCCGGAGACGGATTTGTGTCCATCTTTGACGGAAGTACCCTCGATGGATGGGAAGGTGATCCGGCTTATTGGCGCGTAGAAGGGGGTAATATTGTTGGAGAATTAACGGCAGAAACCCCCCTCAAAACAAATACCTTTCTAATTTGGACAGGAGGTCAGCCGGCGGATTTTGAATTGAAAGGAGATTATAAAATTACAGAAAGTGGGAATTCTGGTATCCAATACCGTAGTGAAAGGTTGGATGACGTTCCCTATGCGTTGAGGGGATATCAGGCAGATATTGACGGAAAAAACTCCTATACAGGCCAAAACTATGAGGAAAGAAAGCGTACTACGCTTGCTTACCGAGGACAGAAAACCACTATTCGTCCGCAGGAAGGCACGGGAAGTTTACGGGATAATATTGAACGCAACGCATGGAAAGGACTTGAAGTTACGGCAGAATTGGGTGATAGAGATGAGCTGAAGACCAAAATTAAAGCCGAAGATTGGAATTCATTCCGGCTTGTAATCAAAGGAAACCGCCTACAACATTATATTAATGAAGTTCTGATGAGTGATGTTACAGACGAAGATGAGGTGAACAGGACAATGTCTGGTTATTTGGGTGTTCAGGTTCATGTAGGTCCACCCATGAAAGTGGAACTCAAGAATTTATATCTAAAAGAGTTATAATCCAAGGCGAGGTATAAAAATTTACCCGACACAGCAGGACAGTGATTCCCCCTTCATTACGTATATTGGGGATTGAAATAGAATGCATTCATGGCAGATTTAACCCAAGAACTACACCAAAGACTAAAAGGTAAGATAGGTAACCGCACCCAGGTTGGTGGAATTGAAATATCCATTCTGGATAACGGCCCCGGAAGGGGAAGCCGCATTGCCTGGATAGACACGGGTGCTGGTTTGCGTTATAAGGTTTTGTTGGATCGAGGAATGGACATTGGGGAGGCGTTTTACCTCCATCATTCGCTGGCCTGGATCTCCCACGCCGGCCTGGTAAATCCTGAGACTATGTCAGATCGGGGGATAGATTGGCTACGGACCTTCGGTGGTGGCCTGCTTACCACCTGTGGACTCAGTCATACAGGAGGGCCGGAGGAGGATTCCCACGGAAGCCGGGGACTCCATGGCCGGATAAGTAATACCCCTGCTGAAGTGATCCAAATCGATCAGCCTGACCCACAACTGGGGAAAATGGATTTCTCCATTACAGGTGTCATGCTAGAAACACAGGTTTTCGGACCCCACCTCCAACTTAAACGAAAAATCAGTGGTGCCCTAGGAAATCCCCACCTACGGATAGAGGACACCGTCCTTAACCGCGGTAACACAGTTGCCCCCCATATGTTGCTTTATCATGTAAATTTTGGCTGGCCTTTGATTGATGAAGGGACGGATTTGATATGGTCTGGGAATTGGACATCCCGCGATCAGAATCCCGATAACCGAATTTTCAATGCGTCCAACAATTTTAAAAAATGCCCTCCACCCTTACCAGCCCACCAAGCATCTGGGGAGGATGTCGCCTTTATTGATCCTTTAACGGATTCGGAGGGAAAATACACAGCAGGGGTTTACAACTCAAACCTTTCCTTTGGGCTCTCCATGGAAGTAGTCAAGAGCCAATTGCCTTGGTTAATCAATTGGCAACATTGTGGTGAAAACGAATACGTGGTAGCTTTGGAGCCGGGAACCAATCCACCGATTGGTCAGGCAAAGGCACGGGAAGAAGGTGTTTTGATTCAGTTGGAGCCTGGCGAAAGCAAGGAATACCGACTTGATTTCAAGATCGTAACCGCAGAGGAAGATATAAATAAATTGATGGCAATAAATACCATTTAACATAACAATCAACAATAATCAAATACTACCTATGAGTTTGGCAAAAAAAGCGTTAGAAGAAGGTCAAGGAATATTGCGTCTGGCTCCTACTTGGGTTCCAAGATCTTTTTGTGTTCCCGGAAGAAGAATTAAACTTCATCCGGATGATTATTATGTATTGGGTGGAGAGCGTGGAGGTATTGATGAACGATGGTTTTCTTCCACCACCCCTGCCCAAAACGGTCCGCTTACAGGCAAAAATGAAGGATTAAGCCAAGTCGTGATAGGTGCCGAAGGAAAGGAAGAACAAATTTTGCTACGGGATGTGATCGACGAGCTGCAAGGAGACATCATCGGCAAACGGATATGGGATGAACACAAAAGCTGGCCCATGTATTCGAAGTTTTTTGACAATATGGGACCGCTTCCGCATCATATCCACCACAATGACGAGCATGCAGCCCTTATCGGTCAAAAAGGCAAACCTGAAGCCTACTATTTCCCACCTCAGGTGAACAACCACGGTGGGGATTTTCCGTATACCTTTTTTGGAATAGCCCCCGGCACAACAAAAGAGCAGATTAAAACCTGCTTAATGAACTTCTCCAAAGGAGACAATAAAATAACCAACTACTCTCAGGCATTTAGGCTACAACCTGGCACCGGTTGGGATGTGCCTCCAGGGATGCTCCATGCACCGGGCAGCTTATGTACCTATGAGCCCCAAAAAGCATCCGATGTATTTGCCATGTATCAGTCCTTGGTAAATGAAGCCATTATCCCTGAGGAACTGCTTTGGAACGGTACACCAAAGGAACGTATGGGAGATTACGACCAATTGATGGAAGTCATCGACTGGGAACTAAATGTAAACCCCAATTTGCTGGAAACCCGTTTTATGGAGCCAATTCCAGTGAGTCCTTTAGAAGAAATGGAAGCTGCAGGCTATATAGACAAATGGATTTGCTACCGGTCTGCTGATTTTTCTGCGAAGGAACTGACTGTCCTTCCCGGGCATACGGTAACTATAAAGGATAGCGCAGCCTACGGTATGATCATGATGCAGGGCCATGGAACCATGGGTGTTTGGGATATCGAAACTCCTTCCCTGATTCGCTATGGTCAACTTACCCATGATGAATATTTTGTGACGGAAAAAGCGGCCATGGAAGGTGTGAAAATCACCAACCTTTCCAAAACAGATTCCATCGTGATGCTTAAACACTTTGGGCCAAATAATCCGGACCTGAAACTTTAATCGACAGTGTGGCTAAAAATGCACATTAATAGTCATTGGTTCTGAATTAAATGATTTATTTTAGTGCTGCTAGCTAACGTTGCAATAAAATCTATTTATAAACATAAAACCTAACAAAGTTATGTCCCAAAATAATTTTCCAAAATTACACAATGCTACCTGGCCAGGAATTGTTGGAAAAGGTCCCGATTCCGAGCCGGTAATATCTTTTGACGAAATGCTTCAATTTACCTCCAATGCGGAAGTAAACGGAGTGAAGTTTGACGGGGTGGACGTAGGTCTTTTTGATCCACACATCAACTTGGATGGTGGCGACGAGGAAGCCAAAAAGCTTGCCGACAAAGTATCCGGTCTTGGCCTTTCCATTGGAAGTGTCGTAGCGCCGATTTGGGCTGGCCCTATCTTGGGCTCAAAGGAAGACCGCGCTACTTACCTAGACCTGTTGGAAAAATCCTGCAGGTTCGCCAAGAAACTCAGAGAACTTGGAGTAAGGCCTTATGGTGTCGTCCGAATAGATACAGCCAGTAGTCCCGAGCAGTGGTCAAAGGATCCCGCCGGAAGCCAAAAAATAATCGTTGAAACCCTAAAGGAAGCATGTAAAATTGCCGCAGATAACGGCGAGCGATTGGCGGCAGAAGGCGAAATCTGCTGGGGCGGTATGCATAGCTGGAAGACCATGCTCGACACCTTGGAGTCAGTAGACAGTCCACAGCTTGGATTCCAAGCGGATATGGCCCATACGCTTTTGTACACAATGGGATATAACTTTCCCGAACACCGTATTCTACCTGAAGGGTATGATTGGGAAGATAGGGAAGTCTTCAAGTCTGCATTGAAAACCATGACGGATGCCTTGCGGCCTTGGACGATCGACTTCCATGTGGCTCAAAATGACGCAACAGTCTTTGGATCGGGATCACATGATAAAACTGGACGTCACTGCCTGGCCAATGATCCTAACGGCAAGCTTCATATCGCCGAAGACGCTGGGTACTGGTTGCGTGACGGTAATGGTGAATTGACCAAAGCCTTCAAGCATATCTGCTGGGACGGCTGTATGTTCCCCAATGCCGTGATGGGCAAGCAGGAAACGTGGAACAATATCCTAGCTGCCTTGATCAGTGTCCGGGATGCCCACGGATGGAGCGAATAATAGCTATCCGATTCATTCATTTTATCATCGATTAAAACCTTAAATAAACCATGAGCGAAAAAAAGCCAATACGAATAGCCATGATAGGCACCGGCCTAATGGGAAGGATACATACCAACGGGTATAAGCGTTTGGGGGATTTTTTCCCGGAATATGAGTATAGACCAGTCTTGCAAGTCGCTTGCTCCCGCAGGGAAGATAAGATCAAAGCCTTTGCCGAACAGTGGGGCTATGCCTCCTATGAGACAGACTGGAAGAAAGTAATAGAACGTGACGATGTGGATGCCATAGACATCTGTACGCCCAATGATACCCATGCGGAAATTGCCATTGCCGCCGCCGCTGCGGGCAAAATGATACTCTGCGAAAAGCCACTGGCGAGGACGCTGGACGAAGCCAAGGAAATGGTGGCAGCCATTGAGAAAGCAGGTGTGAAGAACACAGTATGGTACAACTATCGAAGAATTCCGGCTGTAACACTTGCCAAGCAGGTCGTGGACTCCGGCAAACTCGGAAAGATCTTCCATTACAGAGCCAATTTCTTGCAGGACTGGACCATCAGTCCGGACTTGCCTCAAGGAGGTGATGCTTTGTGGAGACTTGATGTAGATGCCGCCGGTTCCGGAGTTACCGGAGATTTGTTGGCTCATTGTATCGACACAGCCATGTGGCTTAACGGAGGCATTAAGGATGTTTCCGCTATGACCGAAACCTTTATCAAGGAGCGGGTTCATCAGGGAAGTGGCGAAAAGAAAAAGGTAGGGATAGACGATGCCTGTCTTTTCCATTGTCACTTTGACAACGGCTCCCTAGGTCTCTTCGAAGCTACCCGATACGCAAGAGGGCACAAGGCCCTATATACCTTTGAAATCAACGGAGAACACGCTTCCCTACGTTGGGACCTGCACGATATGAACCGGTTGGAATACTTTGACCACAGCGATGAGTCCATCGTAAGAGGTTGGAGGTCTATCCATGTCACCGACGGAGACCAGCCTTATATGGGTCGTTGGTGGATTCCTGGTACCAGTGTGGGATATGAGCATTCCTTTATCCATCAGGTGGCGGATTTCTTCAAGAGCCTGGAGGGAGATGCCCCATGTCACCCCACCTTCCGCGACGCCTACGAAACCCAAAAAGTATGTCAGGCGGTCTTGGATTCGGCTTCTTCCAGAAGCTGGAAGGATACCGGTGTGGACTGGGTGGAAAAGTAAAAATGTAAATAGGACGGCCGATAGGATCGGTTTGATTTAATAGATATAGGCCCGGGACAGTGTTCCGGGTTTTTTTTGTTGGGAAGGGAATACCAGTTTTTTAAGAAATTGTCATTTAATTCGCTGCGAACCATTTAGATTTCATTGCAATCTTAGGCCGGATGGCAGGACAGGAAGATTACAGCGCTACGCCCCTTGTCGTCACTAAAACCAATTTGTTGCTACTAAGATTACAGGGCTACGCCCCTGAATTCCGTCAATGTCACTCAACTAAGGCCCTGTATTTATTCAATCCTACTAAAATAAAAAATAATCTAAAATTAACTTTTTAATTCAAATTTAAGTTTTTAGTTTTAATGCGGGTATAAAATCAGTTCTTGAATAGCAACAATTGGTTATAATCACCAATAGCGCATATAGTTCAGTTTTGGCATTTACTCCCCTATAGATGAGAGTTATTTTGGTTTCCCTTTTTTGCTTATCGGCTATCCTCTCCTGCGATACGGAAAAAGGATTGGATCCGGAGCCGAGAGCATGACGCTTATCCCCACAGATACGCTGACATTCCCAATGGGATACAGGTCAAATGTATACAGCAGGTATATCAAGAAATGTGAGATAACGTGAGATAAACGGAAGCAGTTATTTGGGTGTTGTCAACCAAAACACCAACGATATAGAGTTCTATTCAATGACAAGACGTGAAGACGACTTCAAAATCCATTTTCAAGAAGAAGGCCCGAATGGCGTAGGTTCCATCAGGGCATTTGAATCTATATCCGACTCAACGTTGCTAATCGGGAGTTCCTATGGGATCCGGCTATAGGTTACCGATTTGGAGGGTAATCTTAAAAAAATATTAAATACATATCATGTGGAGCGAACCGGTTTTCCTGCTATACAGCTTTACTATACGCAACAGCCTTTGATAGTTGACAAGATAAAAGGGGATCTCTACGTATTTGCTCGAGGGTCTATGGATTATATTGAGAAGAAAACAAACTGCTCTATCGCCTCGCTTATCGTGGGGTTGATTATACAGGTCCGGATGTGAAGCAGCGAAACTGGGACAATAAACTTCCATCGGTGATCATGATCAATAGCGATTTTGAGAAGGTCGGGGAAGTTGACTTGCCGGTAAATACCATTTATACCCGAATGTACTTTACGCATGACGACAAACTGTACCTTTCCCTTAACCATTCCGATAACAATCCATCAGAAGATCAGATGGTGTTTTTGGGGTTTAAGCCGGAGAATATCTAACTTGGATGACGAACAGATTTTGGCCGAATACTACCAGCAATGCTCGCTGCTGCTAGTAAACGATGCGAGCACGATCTCTCTATTAAAAAACAGCAATGACCTGGCTAGTTATCTGCATGCGTTTTTTGCCGGAGATATTGAAGCGATGGTGGTTCTATACGATGAGTTGCTCGAAGCGAAAATAATTTATACGGATTATGGAGGTTGAAGCTTTTTTGGATGGATACTGAATTTGCAGGACTTGTTCAACCCACTACGGGGTTGGGGAGGAAGGATGTTCGGAGGATCCCCGGGTTTCACCGCGGGGTTTTTGTTGTTGAAGCCTTACAGGCTTCGGTGTCGAGGAAATCTCTAAGCTGAATAGGCACGATTGGTGGCGACACAATTCATTTTGATATAAATTTTATTTGAAGGATATGGGTTTTGTACAAGAAAAATCTCTTCACCATACCAGGCCTAAAGGGCCTGAACAACAATAACCGTGGGGTGCCAACCCACGGCAACGGGTCAATCTCGAATCTTCAACCCCGTATGGGGTTGAACATTGTCCGCTTGTCAAAAACCACTTTCTTTTGTCCCAACCAAGACAAAATAATGATAACTTTACACATTAGTTACCAGTACACCAGAATTGATGGAAAGCGTATTTGATTATACCCGGATAACCGCCTATTT
>DATHWC010000081.1:0-16836 GCA_035460985.1 Lunatimonas sp. | reverse complement strand
GGCATTGGAAACGGAAAGGAATTTAATTTTGTGGGAATCTAAATCCTGATTTAGGCCTCCTTTAAGTATCAGTTGTTTTCCCTCTCCCAAGGTTGAACCTAGTGCCTTTAATCCGAAGAGTGTCAACGTGGGTTTTATCTTATGGCGGGCCTGTTTGATAATTTCCTCCTTCTTCGTTTCTATACCTTTAATATAGCTGACTTGAAGCTCTTTGACTGCCACTATTATTGCTTCTAAAAGTTGCGTTCGAAACTCTTCATCCCCTTCGACCATTTCTTCAATTTTTCTGTAGTCGATGTTTTCATTGGTTGCTTCCATAGATACTATTCCGTTGCATTTTTTCCTGCCAAAAAACCCGTGCTCCATGCAGCTTGAAAATTGAATCCGCCAGTAATGCCATCGACATTGATAACTTCTCCAGCAAAATAAAGCCCGGGAATAAGTCTGCTTTCCATGGTCTGTGGATTTATCTCTTCCAGATCAACTCCTCCAGCCGTTACAAATTCTTCTTTAAAGGTAGTTTTGCCATGAATACCAATTGTAAATCTAAAAAGATTTTCTAACAATTTATTATTTTGTCTTTTAGAAATATTCATCCAGCAAGATTCTGAGTTTATTTCAGAAATTTCTGCCAGATAGATCCAAAGCCGTTGTGGAATACCAAAAAGTGGATGTGAATGAACTTTTCTTTTGGGATGCAAGGATTTGTATTGAACCAAATCCATGCGGAGCTGATCCTCCTCAAACCCTTTATTCCAGCGGATGTGTGCATTGGCTTTGTAGTCAACATCATTAAGCCATTTTGCCCCAAAAGCGGACAATTTCAAAACTGCCGGACCGCTTATGCCCCAATGTGTAATCAATAAAGGACCTTCATAAGAAAGCTTGGTCCCTTCCAACCGAATAAAGGTGTCCGCCAACGCAATACCTTGTAGCTCAGTGAGAGGTTCGTTTGGGGTATTGAATGTAAAAAGTGATGGAACCGGGGGAACTATGTGATGGCCCAATGACTGTATCCAACCGTAGTTTTCGATTTTTGGACTCCCCCCAGTAGTAATGATAAGTTTATCTACCCCAAACTGCTCATGGATCAAGTGAACGTCGAATCCCATATTTCCCTTCGTCACCTTATGTACCGCTGCGTTAAACCGAATGGTAACTCCGACTTTTTCGGCTTCCCTTACAAGCACATCAATTACAGTTTGTGAAGAATCTGAAACTGGAAACATACGCCCATCAGGTTCTACTTTAAGAGCCACTCCCCTACTCGAAAACCATTTCAGCGTATCTTCAACAGAAAATTGAAGGAAAACCTTTTTTAAAAACTTTTCTCCCCTTGGATAAAATTTTACCAATTTCGAAACCACCTTGCAATCGTGGGTTACATTACATCTTCCGCCTCCGGATACTTTTACTTTAGAAAGCACCTTGGATGTTTTTTCAAAAAGGATAACTTTATTCCCTGAAGATGCTGCTTGAATGGCGGCAAAAAAACCAGCCGCCCCCCCTCCTATTACGCCTATGGTGTACATTTGCCAAAGGTACAAAAAACGAAATCTTATGGTTTATTAACAAGGAAAAATAAAAAAAGAAAGCCAACTTTGTAGGCTTCTTACAAAATTGTAATTTGGCTGAAGAAATAATACCAATGGTGAATCAATTTCGTCAGTCCCGATGTTGATTGACAATAACCGAATTCTCATATGATGGATTGCCTGATAAGACCTTTCCGATATTTGTTTTTCTTACTGCTGATAATGGTGTATGGGGAGACACTTCAAGCACAAGTTAGCCCAAACTTAGGCAATACTTCCAGATTGATGGCGCAAGCCACCACCGCCATGGAAGAGGGCGAATTTGAGAAGGCCAATGAGATATTTCGCCAGATCATCCAAAGCAACGCTCCAATTCCATCTGAAATGCCCTATTTTTTTGCGGAAACGCTGTACGAGTTGAAGCAGTATGACAACAGCAGGAATTTTCTCGGCAAATACTTGGATCTGAACGGCTTTAAAGGACAACATTATCAGGAGGCCAAGGCTTTGGAAAGTAAATTGGAAGAACCGTTGAAGGAGATATCAGCCTGTCAGTTTTGCGATAAAAAGGGATATCGTCTGGTGACCTGTACAACTTGTTCCGGAGAAAAGCAGGTGGAACAAGATTGTACTTTGTGCAAAGCACAGGGGATTGTAGGATGCAGTAGGTGTGCGGGACAAGGAGTCGTTACGAAAAAAAATGTATTTAATATTGTCGAATATTATGATTGTGAACGCTGCTCGGGCACTGGTAGACTCACCTGTCCACGATGTGAGGGAACACATCGTGAATACGGAGAGTGCCGAGCCTGTGCCGGTACCGGGCATTTGGAATCAGAGCAGCTCTGTACCCATCAGGAAAACCAATCAATAGGTCTCCGAAGAACAAGTTTTCGGAACGTGTTTGGGGAGAATATTGGTCACATGCAATCAGTTCCACATCCGTAAAAATCGCGTTTTTTTGGGTCGTTAACTCTGTTCTTTATCCTTATCGACCTGTTTTTTCACGACATCATGGGGATATTTTAAAGCAAGTTCGCGAATTTCATAGGTGAATTTAGTGTAAGCCTCTTGCCATAATTTTCGCTCCTCCTCCGTATATTCGTAGAATCCTTTTCCGTTAAAGACCCCGTTACCGCCTTCATCAACAATTTTATTTATCAATTTGCCCGGCGCAGATGCGTTGTTTAGTAGCGGGAAAAGGTCTTTCATGACCGTCCTATATGCTCCTACCCCTGTAAGGTCCATCCAGCGGAAGACTCCTGCCATAGGCAAAAAATAACCTGCCACATTTCGGCAAGCCCTATCGACATCTTCCACTGAGGCATATTCCTCTTCTACCAGGTACATAGCTTCCCTATACATGGCATACATTAGTCTATTAGCTATGAATCCCCTAATATCTTTTTTCACCAATACAGCCTCTTTCCCCCAACGCTCAGCCATATTATACAGGTAGTTGGCCAATTCCAAATCGCTTTTATCACCGCAGATGACTTCTAGAAATCTAGTGGTGTGAGCGGGCTCCATCCAGTGTAGTCCAAAAAACCTGCTCGGATTGCTTACAAATTCCTGCAATTCAGAAATGGGAATCGCGGACGTATTCGAAGTAATCAGCGCGTCGGTGGAAACTACGGTATCAATCTTTGTAAATACACCCTTTTTGATAGCTATATCCTCCTTGACATTTTCGATTATGATATGGGTGTCTCGGAGCTCTGAGTAGTCCGAAGTAACTAAAAGATGCCTAAGATAAAAATCAGGTTCCTCAGGAATTAAATTCTTTTCCCAAGCGATTTTAAGGTGTACTTGTATACGATTCTCACCGGATGCCAGCTCTTGCTCCAATGGCTCCAACCCTACCACAGGATGCCCCGCAATTAACATACAGGTTGCTATACTGCTTCCCATTAGACCTAGTCCTACTATTCCCACGGGTATTTCCCCGGGTGCCATTGAATGTTTCATTTGATGTGAATATAAGAACAGCCGACACGCCTTCGGGGAGAGCCAGCTGTTTTGATTGGTTATATTATGGATTAACTAGCGTGTGGAAAGAGTTAAATCATAGCTGTACAACTTGTCCGGTCCTTACCGATTCATCACAAGCAAAAGCAATCCTGAGACTGTTGACGGCATCTTCCATATGGTCGGAGAGGTCCAAATTTTCTTGAATAGCCCGGAGAAAAAACTCTTGCTCCCGCTTACACAATCCGTTATGATCCGGCTCGTCTGTAAGGTCTATCCATTCGTCTTCATGAACAAATAAATCTTCCTTATTCAACTCGCCTCTATGGTACAATAGGGATTCTGTCTTAGTATGTGCTTCAATGCTGTCTGATTTACCGGATCCGCCGGCCTCTTTGGCTACAATGGACACCGATCCATTCGGTCCAAAGACATCTTTGATAAAAAAGGCGGTTTCCGACACCATGGGACCCCATCCCGCCTCGTACCAGCCTACAGACCCGTCTTCAAATCGGATCTGAAGATTTCCATAGTTGTAGTTGCCAGCAGGAATCTCATCTGTAAGCCTAGCACCAATAGCATATACTTGGGTTGGTTTAGACCTGGTCATTTGACACATAACATCTATATAATGTACGCCACAGTCTACGATAGGACTTAGTGATTTCATCAGGTTTCGGTGGAGCGTCCACATGCTTCCCTCACTTTGCTGGTTTAGATTCATGCGCATGACCAACGGCTTTCCCAATTTCTGGCTGACTTCAATAAATTTTTCCCAGGATGGATGATGCCTCAGGATATATCCCACCACTAACTTTTTGTCATGTTTCCTTGCGGCATCTACAACGCGTTGAGCACCGTCCACTGTATCCGCCAAGGGTTTCTCCACAAATACGTGGCAGCCATTTTCAATGGCGTGAATGGCGAAAGGTTCATGAGTATCCGGGTAGGTGGAAATACTAACCGCATCTGGTTTGGTTGCTGACATCGCGGCATAATATTCATCAAATAAAGGATAACTTCCGCCGAGTTTTTCATTTAATTTTTCTTTGGTTTTTCCTCCAGAAACTAAACCTACAATTTCGTACGCGTCCAATTGGTGGTAGGCTAATGCATGGGAAGCACCCATGTTTCCACATCCAACTACTAATATTCTTATTGGCTTTTTCTCTTTGGTCATAATGGTTTTCGAAATATTTGGTTGAAATTTTGATTTTACTACCTCTAAATTAACAAATTTATTGCGAACGGGCATTTATCTCAAAAAAAGAATTGACATGCAAAGAACCCAAACGAAGTAGGTTTCTATTAAAGAACTGATATTCAAAGAATAAAATGTATAAGTCGATTTAAAAAAAATGGCTTTAAATGTGCTAATCATTTTTGATACTCGTTATAATTTACTTTAAAGAAAAAGAAACTAGTCATAGATTATTGAAAAACATATTATATTTGTAAAAAAAAAATTGGTTAACGATAACGAATTGAATACTTTTGCGTTATAATCTTAAAATAATTATTAAAAATAATATCATGGATATAAAAGAATTCGTAAAAGAGTACAATCAATTGCTGTCAAATGATTCACCATTTATCTATGTAGATCAAGATGGTAAAAGGTATAAGTCTGCCGAGGAAGTATATAAAAGCGGCAAGCAAGTATCAATCAAAAATGCAAATGATGCCGCCGTTGATGGCTTAAAAGGATTAGGAATTGATACAAAATCAGACGCTTCAAAATTTATAGAGCTTTTAAACCATATCTTTGGATTGGAAGGTTCTAAAAAATCTAGTACCCGGACAAGGAAAACCTACACCGAAGGAGAAAAAGCTTCTTTGATGGAGTCATGGGCAAAAGCGGATGCCGATGGTATCAGTAAGGTGAATTTCTGCAAAGACAACGACATCACCTACCAAACACTTATGAAGTGGATTAGGGAATCAAAATAATTGGATAAAATCCGTTATTCATTTAGCCAGTCAGTAATATGACTGGCTATTTTTTTTTCTAAGTTAAACCACAGTGTTTGCTTAATTTTTTTATTCCTAAAGGTGGTATAAGTTCATATGAGTTCTGGTTTGGGATTGGCAGGGGTTGGAGGATAAGATGAATAGAAGTGTAACAATCGGAAATAATTTCAAAGATAATGAAAGTGTTTAGTTTTATAAAGTTACCAATACTCCCGATAATCCTATCATGGGCTCCTCGTGATTTGTAATCACGAGGACAGATAAAGGGAATTTGCAATTCCCATAGAAGAACTACTCGGGACCGGATTGCAAATCCTTTTTTACCTGTCGTCCGACATTGAAAATGTCGAACAATCGCTCCTCGTGATTTGTAATCGCGAGGACAGATAAAGGGAATTTGCAATTCCCAAGATAAACGTTGTTTAAAACATTAACTTTTAGTATTTTAGACTCATTCTTTCAATCTTAAAAAAATTTTTATGGCTTTTTCATACACAATCAGCGATCAATATGCTTTGCATTTTGTAACGTTCACGGTTCATCAATAGGTCAACGTGTTTACCCGAAGTATTTACACAGACATATTGATAGAAAGTATCAATCACTGCCAAAAAGCTAAAGGTCTTAAAGTCTATGCTTGGGTAATTACGTCCAATCATTGTCATTTCAT
Source organism: Lunatimonas sp. (assembly GCA_035460985.1). Taxonomy (GTDB): domain Bacteria; phylum Bacteroidota; class Bacteroidia; order Cytophagales; family Cyclobacteriaceae; genus Lunatibacter. The sequence continues at coordinate 10,692 of DATHWC010000081.1, read as the reverse complement.
ATTGAGCAGTGAGAATACTCCTTTAAGTAATATTATTAGAGATTTTAAAAAATTTACGGCTAAAGCAATAGTCAAAGCTATTGAAACAAATCCAGTTGAAAGCAGAAAACATTGGATTCTTTGGCTATTAAAAAAAGACGGACATATTTGGTTCTGGGAAGAAGGTTACCACGGGGAAGAAATATACACTAAGCCCTTTTTAGAAACTAAAATAAATTACATCCACCAGAATCCCGTTAAAGCAGGAATAGTAGAAAAAGAGGAGGAGTATATAAACAGCAGTTGTGGGGAGTTTTACGGAATTCGAAAAAGTAAGATAGAATTGGAACCGTTGTAATTTTTTAAAGAGCTCCTCGTGATTTTCAATCGCGAGGACAGATAAAAGGAATTTGCAATTCCCGTGGAAGAACGACTTATAACCAGGATTGCAAATCCTTTTTTATCCGCCGTCCGACATTGCAAATGGCGATCAGCAGCCCTACCTAAACACCCTCAAAACCCCCTTCATCACGTAGGCATGGCCGGGAAAGGTGCACACATACATATAATCACCCGGAGCGGAGGGTGCTTCGAAATAAATGGATTCTGAGGTTTCCGGCGAGAGGATGTTTGTATGAAACAACACCTTGTCAGAATCTGGGATATAATGCTTTTGGGAGCCTTCCAGCCCCATCTTCAATGCTTCCTCCCCAACCTGAATTGCGGTTGCGGGCATTACTACCACTAGGTTATGTAACATATCATCATTGTTGTTGAAAGTGATCTTTACCTTGCTGCCGGCTTTTACCTCAAGCGATTCCAAATCGTATTTTAAACCGGGTTTAGTGCCAATACTGAAGCTGTGGTCGGGGCCGTTAGACCAAGAGCCCGGCTTTACAGTCACCCTTTTTTGTTGACCTGTTGACGAGGTAGTCGATACATTAGCTGAACTTGACGAAATTGTCGCCGGTCTATTCATATTTTGATGCCCGAGGTGCGGGTCATCGGGTTTGTCAACTATGTCGGCAAGATTCAATTTCTCCCCGCTGGGTATTTGATTCAGCGTGTAATATCCCACATCATGCAACAACCCCATTCCATCCTTGGATTTGATCCCCGATGCGTTTATTTCGTGGATATACCCTACTTTCGGACCATCTACCGCCAGCCTTACCGTCAATCCATTATTGGATACAACAGCTCCTTTTACAGCCAACTCTTCCAGTTCTATGACTGGGCTTCCGTAATTATGGTGATACTTGTAGTTGAAGCTAGACATTTTGTAGGACTCTGGATTCCCGGCAAGTGATTCATCTATAGGAAGCGTAAATTCCAACTCAAATCCATCCGGCTTGGCCTTTATGGTTTTGATCTCAAAGGGTGTTTTTCCTGTCCAAACTAATCTTTGAAGTCCAAACGGTGCCGGGCCTGTTGAATTCCACCCCCTGCTTGTCATGCCCACAAACATGGATCCGTCATTTCCCCAAACCATCCTCAGAATACCGGAAGAAAAGCCCTCTCTGAAAGGAAAGGCTGCGCCTTGATAGATACCGTTCACTTTTTCAAGGTAAACCCTGGCAATCTTGCTTAAACCTTGGTCCCCGACAAACAGTTGACCAGCAAAAGGCCCAAATTCTCCCCCTGATTTGTCAACGAGTATATCTGAAGTTGATATACCAAGCAGTCCGTGGGGAAGCCATACAGCGGGCGTCTTAAAGCCGGGGATATTTGCAGCTACTTTTGACATGGGCTCCCCTGTATCCGGAATATCCTCAGGTCTCAATTTGACAGGTGATTTCTCCAAGTGACTCCAGACCAACCCCTCTGGATTGCCTACAAAATCACCTGTTTCTACATGGGTAATCCGGCCGGAACCTACCCAATCCCCCTGGTTTTCCCCATAAAACACTTCCCCTTGCGCGTTGTATCCAAAGCCAGAAGGAGATCTCATTCCCGAAGCTATGGGAATCATTTTTCCTTCTTGGGTGACTTTCATCATCCAGCCGCGCCATTTCGCCATGCTAGACCCATGACCTATCCATCCCAAGTTCAATGTAACAAGCATATCACCTTCTGGCGTAAACAACGGCCCATAGGAATACTCATGATAATTTCCAGAGAGGGGCCAGGAAACGACAGTTTCATACACATCCGCCCTTCGGTTACCATTTCTGTCAGTCAATTTGGTCAACTCCGAACGTTGACTGGTGTAAAAACTTCCCTTATGGTAAGCAAGTCCCAAAGGTTCATGCAATCCCGAAGCGAATTTGTTGAACCGGGGAATACGGGTCCCTGTCATATATGGATTTTCTACAAGCCATACCTCCCCTCTCCGTGTTGCTACTCCCAAGCTTCCGTCTGGGGTTAGGGCCAAGCCGCCAACCTCTAGTTCTATTCCATCAGGAATTGGAATATCTACAATTTCATAATAATCGGCCTCTTTCAATGAAGTGTTCTCCTGCACGGTGGAAGAAGCAACTTGTGCATGTAATGTACCTGAAATGAATAAACAATTTCCGATAAAAAGGATAATCCAAAAAGACGAAATCTTTTGTGAATAATGGATTAAACCGTTTGTATATATCATGATGTTCATAGTATCGATATTCAACTTATAATTTTCACTTTATTCTGCCCAGAAACAACATTTACCAAATTAGGCTGTATTTGATTTTAGCACTTTCGGTATTGATGGGGATCAACAACTCCTTGCCACCTGCATTTTCCCTTAAAACAGTATCGTTCAAATAATCTTCGGCTATTTTAATATAGTATTGACCATTATTAATAATGTAAACACCTGTTGATATCATTTCTATATTCTCTCCGGAGACGACTCTTACCCAGACATTGGATACATCATTCGGATTATCATAGCTAATGGTTCGACTTAGAAATTTTCCGTTATCCTCAGGTTCAAGAGAATCTTCTATAGCAATATTCTCAATGACATATTTAAAAACTGGTCTTCGGTCAGGTCTTAAGAAATAGCCTTGGATTTGAAGCTGTTCGGTAGTTAAAGAATCCGGCCAAACACCGTCCTGGGATTCCAATTTAGCTATGGATGGCCTACCCGATAATTCAATAAGCCCTCCATTGGGGATCATAAGCTGCGACTCGCCACGCTGTCTCCACATGGGTGCGGTATTCAAGAAACCGCCCCTCCAAATACCCAAAAGAGCAGCCTGCTGAAGATCAACGGTATAGTTTGTCTTAAGCGGCTCGCCAACGCTCACCGTATGGGTTTTCTTCTTGTCACCATGCTGGAAAAAACCTCTTACTATCTCGGGCTCGGCAGAGGGCTCTACGAAAATGGGTTTCTGGGGAAGCGGTTCAACAAAAGAGCTTTTTTCATGTAATGAAGTCCTTCTAAGCCCAGGTCCTTCCACAAACAAGCCGAGCTGGGGCCTTCTACCAGGCTGGTTATTTTTGTGATAAAGCAGCTTGAAGGGGACTGATCCCTGATACAAAGATAAACTCACAGTTCTGGAAAATTGGTTTTTATCTTCCAATACCTCTCCTCCGTTGATATAAAGGGAACTATTCCCCACGGATACTAATGAAAATGTAAATTCGCCGCCTTCATGTGTCTCCAAATTGCCGGAATACACATATCCAAAATCGATGTTGCCATGGCCCAAATCCCACGTGATTTTATCCAAATTACCCGTTTGGTTCGGTTTCAATTGTACGAAATCCTTTCCAGATTGAAATTTACCCTCAAAATAAGAGAATCTCAGCTCTTTGATCTCTGGGCTTTTGCTGCCAAATGTTTTGTATTTGAAATCCCTAATGGCCACCGGACCATGATCACCCTGAATCATAATAGGCCCCTCCGCACGCTCATCTTCAAACAAAGCTGACCGTGTTGGCCCGGTCACTTCCACATTTTCTTGGACTAGTATTCCGTTATGGAAGACTTGGACGAATTTGGCATTTTTGACTTTCTCACCGTTTGAACCAAACCTTGGGGCTTCAAATATGATTTTAAAATGCTGCCACAAACCTGGGGCTTTGCTCACATTCATACGTGGGGGGACGCCTTCAAACCCTAATTTGGCTGCTTCGTCATAGCGCTGATAAATCCCTCCCGCATCTGCGAAACTTGGATTTATTTTTCCCCAACTGTCAAAAATCTGCACTTCATATCGCCCCTGCAAGTAAATTCCAGAGTTGGACCCCTTGGGAACCATGTAGTCAAATTCTACTTCTATATCCCCATGTTCAAATCCCGAAACCAGATGCTTGCTGTTTTTGGTCTGGGCAGCATTTACAAGTACCCCGGTACCGGGGGAAGTGGACAAAAAGTCATCATGCGCCCAATCAGCATTTACCCCCCCAACAATCTTCCAATTTTTGGGGATTGTACCAAATTTTTTCCAGTCTTCAAAATTCATTTCATGTTGGGCTGAAAGCCTACACGTAAAAACAAAGAATAAGAGCAATAGGAGACTTCTGATTTTGATACTAAACATCATATTTAATCTTTATTAGCCATTTACTATTAACAATGATAAGTGTTTTTATTCATCCTTTATCAGGTATCCTTTAGATTTACTTTCCGATATCAACCTGTCCATATTCGCCACCCGTTCAGGCTGTGATTCATAGTGGTTTATTCGCTGCTCCGGATCATCTTTAAGGTTGAAAAGTAATCCCGGCGTATTGAAAGTAGTATATCCCCTAAGCTTGGAAAAGCTTTCAGGCATTGCCGTATGTTGGCCTGTGCTGTCGTTAATATATAACCAATCTCCTTGTCGTACCGCCCATCGGGCCTCCGAGGTATTATGAATCAGAACTTCTCGTTGGGGTAAGCTATCCGGGTTCAATGAAGGTAGAAAATGATAACTATCTGGAGCAACTCCATCTGGAAATTCGATACCAATCAACGATCCAAGTGTTCCCATTATATCTATTTGCGAAACAAGCTTATCGGAGATAACTCCAGACTCAATATGGCCTGGCCATTTGATGATAAAGGGGACCCGGTGTCCTCCTTCCCAAATGTCTCTCTTTAAACCTCTATAGGATCCCATGCTGAAATGGCCATACTTCTCTCCCCTTGCAAAGGCATAATGCTCCGGACCATTATCTGAAGTAAAAATTACAATTGTATTCTCCTCAAAACCATTGTCCTGAATAGCTTGTAAAACTTGGCCAATTACCCAATCTGACTGGTAAACAAAATCACCATAGGCACCCGCCCCTGACTTGCCATCAAATTCATCATTGGGAATAATGGGTGCATGGGGGGAAGGCAAGGGGAAATACAAAAAGAATGGTTTATCATCGGACTGCTGACCAATCCATTCAACGGCTTTATCGGTAATCGTAGGCAATACCTCATACGGATTCCAATCCTTAACTTTTGGTCCCGGTCTAAACTCCCAATTTCCCTCCTTCGTTTCGTACCCAATGTTGTTGATATCCATAACCTCGGTCGGTGCATCTATAAACCTGTTATTCTCCATCCACGCATATGGGGGAAAGTTAATGGTTCCGTCGCCAAAATAGTAATCAAAACCACGAGCTACAGGTCCCCCTGAAACAGGTTTTTCCCAATCAATATCCTCGGGAAAATAAACCGGAACCTCTCTTCCCCATTGCATTATGGTGCCTGAAGGCGGGTTTTTAAATTCCCAATTCCAGCCCAAATGCCACTTCCCAATACATGCGGTCGCATATCCATTGTCCCGAAGTACCTGGGGAAGTGTTATATCTGCTTCATTAAAAAATGGCTTTCCAAAGGAATTCACTATCCCATGTTGCCTTCGCCAATGATAGGTTCCGGTAAGCAACGCATACCTACTGGGAGAGCATATCCCAGAGGAACTGTGCGCATCTGTAAAGCGGAGACCTTCCAATGCCAATTGGTCCAGATTGGGAGTCGGAATTTTTGAGTCCGGGTTTTGGATATTGAGATCTCCATATCCCATATCATCGGCATAGATAATGATCACGTTCGGAAGCTTACTATTGGTATTTTCAGCACATGAACCAATCACCACCACAAGGAAAATCAATAAATAGTTTTGCTTTGATGTTTGGCTCATAACATATTGATTGTCAATTATTAGGTATCCTTTGCTGAATTAATACTTGTATGATGGAATCACATTTGTCCGAATAGTAATCCACTTTTCCTGCATAGCTGATCATCGGTTAGAATAAAGATGAAATTCGGCTTTTCCCCATTCCCAATTATACCGACTTCATTTTCCCTAGTTTGACAGCCCCATAGAGTAAAAATTACGTAAAACATTGTCCAAGCAATCGAGGGATTGGGAATGTGGATTGATTTTGGGTTCTTCATGCAAAACCTATCAATTATTGGATGCTGATTGGTTAATAAATTGTTGATTCAGCTCATCCGAATCCCCATATTGCTTGCGAAGTTCTCCCAGTCGCTTGTGTAACATCTCTTGTACTTCTACATAATCCGGACTGCCATAAATACTATTCATTTCGTCCGGGTCAGTTTGCAAATCATACATTTCCCATTCATCCACATCGTGGTAGAAATGGATCAGCTTATACCGGTCCGTTCTTACCCCGTAGTGTCTTTTTACATTGTGCGGTCCCGGATATTCGTAATAGTGGTAATAAATGGCATCCCTCCAGGGAATGGATTCACCCGCTGCAATTTTTCGCCATGATTCTCCCTGCATTTCTGGTGGTTTGGAAATCCCGGCATAGTCTAGAATAGTAGGTGCGTGATCTAGGTTTAGCACCATTTGCTCCACGACCGTTCCGGGTTTAATTTCCTTGGGGTACCTGACCAGTAGCGGCGTGCTAAGCGACGTCTCGTACATAAACCGCTTGTCATACCACCCGTGTTCACCCAAGTAAAATCCTTGGTCGGAAGTATAAACAACAATGGTATTTTCCAATAACCCCTCCTTTTCCAAGTAATCGAGCACTAATCCTATTCCATCATCCACCGATTTCACAACCTTGAGGTAATCGCGGAGGTACCTGTGGAACTTAAATTTCGCTAGCTCTTCCCCTGTAGGAAGCTCTTTGATAAATTGTTCACCCGGAGCGCCTGAATGTAGAAACTTTTCGTTAGCGGGACCATATACCTCATTCCATGCCGCCAATTGTTCCTCACTCATTCTGCCAAAGGGTGCAGAAAGACGGCTTTCCTCTCCGGTATAGGGATTCTTTTCAAATTTCATATCCCAACCCCAGTACATATCATCCACAATCTCCATCTCCTGTTCCCTAGCGGCAGTGCCACGCCCTTGGTAATCATCAAAGAAGTTGTGCGGAAATTCAAATTCTACATCCTCATAAAGGGAAAGGTACTTTTCTTCTGGCATCCAATTACGATGGGGAGCCTTGGTATGGTAATTTATTGCAAAAGGTTTGGTTCTGTCCCAATCCTTTTCTAGCCAATCCATCACAAATTGGGGGATTAAGGCTTCGCAGTGGCCTTCAAACTTCACCTCTTCCTCACCATTTTTGATGAATTCAGGATTGTAGTAATTTCCCTGACCAGGCAATGTCAAGGAGAAGTTATACCCCTGAGGTTTCCCGCTAAGATGTATCTTACCAATTAGCGCTGTTTCATACCCTGAAGCCTGCAACATTTTGGGATAGCTGGCCTGATCCCAGTCAAAGGGAGCCACATTGTCTATCTTCCCATTAATATGGCTGTACTTGCCCGTCAGCAACACTGCCCTGCTTGGAGCACAAATGGAATTGGTCACAAAGCTGTTTCTAAAAAGGGCACCTTCCCTTGCCAATCGGTCCATATTGGGAAAATAGGTACTATCCAATAACCCATGACCATAGGCATGAAGTGCCTGCTGGGTGTGATCGTCGGTCATGATGAATAGGATATTGGGCCGTTGGGCTTCTTCTTTTTCCGTACAACTACCCAATACTAGGCAAAGCAAGAAAAAACGATAAACGGTATTGGTAAATTTATTCAGCATCATATATACATTTTGAGTATCAATTTTTAATTCGTCTTCCTAGGTTTTACAATGATTGGAAAAGATACTATCAATTTTTCATAAATCTATCCTCAAACTCATTGTAAATGGGATCTCTCGTACACTTCATCTCTCTTATTAGGCGTGATTTCATGTGTCCGATCTTTTCCTGATAGGCTGGATCATCAATCAAATTAACGAGTCCATCCGGATCGGACTTGAAGTGAAGCTCCTCAGGTACCCGGTATACATACATATCCAATAGGTCTGACACCATGCTGTCCGCCACCGCGGCCTCATTCATGGCAGAAAAAGTCCTTCCACTAGTGGCATCCCCCCTTATTTGGTGGGTACCGTCACTCCAGAAATTGACAATATATCCAAAATCCCCTTCTTGCACACAGCGCATAGAATAGTCTATGCCCCCAAAAATTCAGTGAAATTCGGTAAATACTGCCTTTCTGCTTTTTTGAACTTTACCCTTAAGTACAGGCAAAAAGGAAGTCCCGTCCATATTTTCCACTTCGGGTAAATGTAGGGCGTGAAGAATCGTGGGCATAAAGTCAATACCTGAAATGAAGTGGGTAACATTCACTGGGCGATAAATCTCTTTATTTTTTCCCGGATCAGTGCACCTGGTAAATAGTAAGATGCCTATCATCAAGGTGATAAAGATTTTTATTTTTATCATAGCTAAAATTACCTGTTATGTAAAAGCTTTGAAAAGGAACAGAACCGCACTTACTGCCCTTTTGCTTTCCTTTGAGGTATCTGGGGTTCGGTGTTCATTTCGTTTGAGTAGGCCACACTTCCGTGGGGGGCCAATACTAGACCCCATTCCTCAATATAGGATTGGCTTGGCCTAAAGTCATCACCTATCTCTTTAAGAAGGTCATCAAGCTTTTTATCCAATTTCTGAACTTCATCCGCATAGTCCGTATTAAAAACCAAATTATTTAATTGCAAGGGATCGGCTTCATCATCGAATAATAGCCAAGGCCCATCAAGTGAGCGCACATAGCTAAACTTGGAAGTCTTCACAGCCCGGTATTCCCGTCCATATTCCCCTTTTTCAAAAGGTGCAGGCATCATGTAAAGTACCCCCCGGTTTTCTCTTTCTACGCCATCCCTCACTACAGAGGATAGGTCGTCTCCTTCAGTAGTCCCGGGAACAGATAATCCAACCAAGCCAAATATAGTAGGGAAAATATCGGGTGTATTTAGGGGCATATCAATAACCTTCCCCTTGTCGCCATGTAAGGAAGGAAACCGCAATAAAAACGGCACTCTGGCAGATTCCCCTAGAGGAACTTGTTTTGCCTTTGCCCTTACCCCATGGGAACCCAGCATCTCGCCATGATCGGAGGTAAATACGAGCAGGGTGTTTTCCGCAAGCCCCAGTTCGTCCAAGGTGGCAAGCAAATCTCCAATACTCTTATCAAGGGCCTCACAATGGGCGTAGTAGCCCTGAAATTCGAGCAGCAACGCCTCGTTTATCGTGGAATCAGGCACATTGGCGGGTACGGTGATTTTATCCAGCGGATACCGTGACTTATATTCTTCGGGAGCAGTGAGGTGGGGAAAATGAGGCGTGCCGTAAGAAAGAAACAAGGCAAATGGCTTGTCCTTATCGGCATGATCCCGAATGTACTGCTGGGCATCATTTGTCTGGGCAAAAACATCATATCCATCCCAATATAATTTTTCCCTTGAATTACCAGTATAATAGTGGGAATGATTGTAGTTGTGGTCGCACTCCGCCGCCTTCCAGTATTCAAATCCGCGACGGCGATCAGGGGGTATAAATGAATGGCGTCCTTGTCCGTCCAAATGCCACTTACCGATATAGGCCGTTTGATATCCGCCTTCCAAAAGCGCATCGCCTATGCATAATTCGGATGGTGGAAGATGGAGGTCATTTACAAACATGCCCGTGGATGTTGGAAACCTTCCTGTCATTAACGAAGCCCTATAAGGCGTACACACGGGAATTACCGATACCGCATTCCGGAAATTAAAACTTTCTTTTTCCAAAAGATCCAGATTGGGAGTACGCACGTTTGGATCTCCCGCATATCCCGTGGCCGAAGCCCGCCATTGATCCGCTAGGATGTAAATAATATTCGGCTTTTTTTCTTCGGCTTTGGGAGCACAGCTAACTGATAATAAGATCAAGGTACAGAATAATACGGCACTATAAATCTGAAATCTTATCATTTTATAGGTATATAATGGGTTTAAGTTACAGTATAGCTCACTTTTTTTCATTATCCTATCTTTTGGTCAGAAATCTTATCTCTGCTTTTCCCAATAAGCCAGACGGCAATAAGGGTCTATTCTTAGTGAATTTTGATTTGGCGTTTGTTTGGGTAAAAGGAGTTTTATCTGGGTTCCTCAGGTCTCCTACTATTAGGTTGTTCCAAGCATTTATGACCTTTACGGTAATCGTATTTTTTCCAATGGATTGAGCTCCATTTGACTTTGAGATCTGCTGGTATATTTTTAGTGGCTTCTCCAATAATTTCTAAACTTCGAACAACCGCACGTTTCAAGGTTTCATCCTCTAAGAAATCATCAAAAGATAAATTTTCAGTAACTGAAACGATATATGAACATTCATCTAATATATGTCTTAGGTATTCTTTCGGATATTTAGAGATATATAACCTCTTTTAAAATTTTTGGGCCAATATATGAACTCAAGCCATTTTTAGTTACAACTTCAACTTTTTCATTTTCGAATAACTTTTCGAACAAATCACAAACAGCCATA
>DATHWC010000080.1:0-3113 GCA_035460985.1 Lunatimonas sp. | reverse complement strand
GACCAAGCCACTGAGGAATTAAATCACTGGTGGGCTAAAATTCCTGCTGAACATTTTCAGGATACGGTAGTGGCTTTTGGCCAGTATGAGGATAAAGTATATTGCAGCATCCTTTACTTTATCGATAATGAAATCCACCATAGGGCTCAGGCATATGTTTACCTGCGTGCATTGGGAATTACTCCACCCAATTTTTGGGAGAGACATTAGGCAGGTACTGCATTATCTTCAAAAATGAAGGCCCATGGAACTCTTTGGATTCCTAGGGCTTTTTTTAAATCACAATTTAATTTTTTTAAAACTCACAGCGAATTTTCCTTTTTTTAATACGAAAGCTGAATTCGGGGTTTTCCCAGAAGACAAACAGAAAAACCTAATCAATCCTCGACAGTAAAATTCGTATCATCGAAGAAGATTACGGCATAAAGTGAAAATAAATAGGCTAATTTAAATGGTGTTATGTCCAAACAAACGGTCTACCTCCCTCAAATTAATCTGATGCGCTGTGACGACATCCATGGTGTTCGGGGATTTCTCCTCCAAACATTGCTCAATGACTAAGTGGGGATTTATGCCCATCTTTTTTATTTCCGCAGCAAAGCGGGCATAATCAATGTCCCCCACAGGATCAAACGCCTCTGTCCATACTCCCCCTTTGGATTGGCGAAGGTGAAGGGATACTATTCTATTGCCATACATTTTCAGCGTGTCGAAGACCGCCCATTGGGAGTTTTCGGAGCCCCGGTAGATCCAATGAACATCCATACAAAAATGGAGGTTTTCAGGATCAGTATTCTGTAGTACATGGTGAAATTCCCTGGCACCGGCTTTTAGTTCCACATCATGGGTGTGGTAGGCCAGTTTCATTCCCAATTTCCGCACAGCCTGCCCCAATTGGTCCAGGTGCGAACTTTGGCAGTACAGATGATCGTCATCCTTAAGCCGATCGGTACCCCATTGAATTGGGTTTGGATTGGTGACAATGATTTTTGTACCCAAGGTGCTGGCGAGTTCCGCAATCGACAGAATGGTTTTAATTGATTCTTTGGCAGTGGCTTCTTCATGCAGTTCAGTGCCCACATAAATAGACGGAAGTTGTAGGTTGTATTTTTTCAGAAAAGGAATCAATGTTTTTAGGTGACCGGGATTCGGTATAGAGGGTTCGAATCCCCGAATGCCTGTGTTAGCAAACTCAGCCAGGCAGGCATCCCAATCCTTTCCCCACACCTTTCCGGAGCGGTTATAAAAAGTTATCCAGTTATATCCATTTGCGCTGATGGGAAGTGATTCTTTTTTGTGGGTAATAAAATTTGAACCGGCCAATAATAGAGCGGTTCCCGGAATTAGCTGCATGAAATTTCTACGCTTCATATATATAAGGAGATACAGATGTGTATTTATCAGGTTTATATCGAGTTTCCATATAGTTAATTAGTCTGGTTTTTGACTCTTAAATTTGGAGCGGTAGTCAATAGGACTCATATCTGTATATTTTTTAAACACTTCCCGAAATGCTTTGGGGTCATTATACCCTACTTCATACATGATTTCACTAACCGTCTTTCTCCCTTGTTCCAGTTGCTTTTTAGCCGCTTCGATTTTGATGCGCTGCATATATTCGACCACGGTATTGCTGGTTGATTTTTTGAATCTACGCTCAAAAGTTCTCCTTCCCAAACCAAACCGGTCTGCAAGCTGTTCAACCCCAATTTTTTCATCGTAGTGCTTTTCAAGATATCCTTGGGATGCCAGGATAAGTTCATCTCCATGGGATTTTTGACCTTTAAATATACTGAAAGGAAGCTGGCTTGTCTTTTCCATATCCAACAAAAAATACTTGGAGGCCATTACTGCCATTTCACGACTTGTATATTTTTCTACCAGATAAAGCAACAGGCTCCAATAAGCATTGGCCCCTCCGCTGGAATAAAGTCCATTTTGTTCACTGATAACCCGGTCATCTACCAAGGTTACTTCGGGAAACATGCTGCGAAATGTCTGCGCATGCATCCAATGAGTGGAACAAGTTTTTCCGTTTAGGAGTCCTGTGGAAGCCAGTAGAAATGCCCCGATGCATAGGCTCGCAACTTCAGCCCCCTGTTGGTATCGATGGGTAATCCAAGAAACCATCTGCTTGTTTTTTTCCAGTGCCACTGACAAGTCTCCGCTAAGAGCAGGGACGATAATCAGATCGCTCTGGTCCACTTCTTCCAATAATGCGTCCGGTTTGATGACAACCAAACCACCGCTCAGCCTAATCTCCGAAGTTACCCCTAACAGGACTACTTTAAAAAAAGGAGGCTGACCGCTTGCCTTCAAAAATTCGTTGATGGCGGTAAACATATACTGCGGGTCAACGACAGCGGCAGGTACGGCGGTCTCCGGAACAAGAATATGTACAGTTTTCATCCGTTGGATTTGTGTCAACAATAATTCATACACGAATATAATATATAAATCTGTCGCAATCAACCCATTACTTTGTCTGAATTACACATTCTGATACCCAATAAATTCAAGTAAATTTGGAATAATAAACGCTATAAGTTTACAAAAATTTCCCTTATATGAAACCTACATTTAACCCAATAATTCCTTGTATTTGGTTCGACAACCATGCAGAAGAAGCAATACGATTCTATAAGGAGGTCTTTGGTGACGTAACCATAACTTCTCACTTCGAGCCCAGTGACGGAAGTCAGGAACGAAATAAATTGTCAGAGGGGAAGGCATTATCGGTAGACTTTACCATGCATGGCCAGAAATTTCTGGCATTGAATGGTGGCCCAATGTACTCCCATAGTCCAGGCGTTTCCTTTTTTGTGACCTGCGAGTCATTGAAGGAAGCGAACCATGTCTGGGATACTCTGGCAAAGGAAGGGTCGATATTGATGCCCTGGAATTCCTATCCTTGGAGTGAGAAATACGGCTGGATAAATGATAAATTCGGCATTTCCTGGCAAATTGCATTGGGAAACCTGGCTGATGTCGGACAAAAGTTTGCTCCGTCCATTATGCTAGTTGGAGATAAATTTGGCAAAGCTGAGGAGGCTATTAATTTTTATCTGGATATCTTTAAAGAGTCTAAGCTTGGGGGAATAGCACGCTACGCC
>DATHWC010000079.1:0-5043 GCA_035460985.1 Lunatimonas sp. | reverse complement strand
CTTTGCCTTAAAACGGTCTATTTGACCTATCCTATTTTTTAGGATCCATGTCATAAATGAATTGATGACTTCCATAGGTATAGTTGGGTTAAATCTTCCGCTTTAGTTCAAAATGTTTACCAAGATAAACTTTCCTAACTTGCTCATCGGCGGCAAGCTCTTCGGCCGTGCCTGCCTTGAGAAGCTTTCCTTCAAACATCAGATAGGCGCGGTCAGTTATTGACAGGGTCTCGTTTACATTATGATCGGTAATCAGAATGCCAATATTTTTATTTTTTAGTTTGGCGACAATGGATTGTATTTCTTCCACAGCAATAGGATCTACTCCGGCAAATGGTTCATCCAACAGGACAAACTTTGGATCAACCGCCAGTGCTCTGGCTATTTCGGTACGCCTTCTTTCTCCTCCCGATAAGACCATCCCCAGATTTTTTCGAACATGCGTTAAGCTGAACTCTTCCAGCAGGTTTTCCATCTTCTCCTTCTGCGCTTTCTTTGGCATTTTTGACATTTCCAAGACGGCCAGGATATTTTCTTCTACGGAAAGCTTCCTAAAGACAGAAGCCTCCTGCGCCAGATACCCAATGCCCAACTTGGCGCGCTTGTACATCGGTAGCGGTGTGATTTCTTTGTCATCCAAATATACCTTTCCTCCGTTTGGTTTTATCAGTCCTACTATCATATAAAATGAAGTAGTTTTCCCGGCTCCGTTGGGACCTAGCAGCCCAACGATTTCACCCTGCTCCACCACGACAGAGATGTCATTGACGACACGCTTTCCTTTATAAATCTTGACCAGGTTATCTGCCTTTAATATCATGTATTAATCAAATTTAATATCCTTCACATAGAGTTGAAGACTGCTTGTATTCCGAAATGTATTTTCTCTCAGCTCAAACGCCATATTGAACCTCATTTTACTGTTAAGAAAGTCGAAATATTCGCCAAAACCAAAACCTATACAAATTGGGCGGGTCTGCTGCCCATCCTGAATAATTTCAAAACGGAGGTGTTTCTCCTTCAAAATCTTGACATTTTCCGCATAAACTTGGTTGACGCAGAATATGGGCTCAGGGTTGCCAGGACCAAAGGGAGCCATTTGCTTTAGGATATTATAAAACTTATAGTTGATCTGATCAAGAAGCAACTCATCGTCTATCTCCAAGGTTGGTTTGAGATGCGTTTCATGGATCCGTTTGCTTACCACCTGTTCGAATTTTGCCTGAAAAGCCGGAACGTTGGCAACCGACATGGTCAACCCAGCAGCATATTTGTGCCCTCCAAATTGGTCCAACAATTCGCTACACTCCTGAATAGCTTCATAAATGTCAAAATCAAAGACTGAGCGGGCACTGCCCGTTGCTTTATTATTGGATTCGGTCAAAATAATGGTAGGTCTGTAATACCGCTCAATGCAGCGGGAGGCTACAATTCCGATAACCCCTTTGTGCCAGTCTTCCTTAAAAAGAACGGTACTTCGAAAAATCCCTTCTGACTCCCGCAACTCTATCATCTGAAGGGCTTCTTTAGTGATGTTTTCGTCAAAGTTTTTTCTTGCGGCATTGACGTCTTCCACGAGCTCCGCCCTTCGTACTGCTGTCTCCAAGTCCTTGGAAATTAGCAATTCCACAGATGCCTTGGCATGCTCTATCCTTCCGGATGCATTGATGCGTGGACCGATTTTAAATACGATATCGGTAATGTCTATATCTTTTTCAAGTTTTCCCTTTAAAATCAACGCCTTTAGACCCGGACGGGGGTTGTTGTTAACTCTTTCTAGTCCATAAAATGCCAAAATTCTATTTTCTCCGGTAATAGGTACAATGTCTGACGCTATACTGACAGCCAACAAGTCCAAATAGGCGTACAAGTTGATTGGATCTCTTTGTGTCTTTATGGAAAATGCCTGAATCAGTTTAAATCCAACCCCACATCCGCTAAGCTCTTTATATGGATACAAACAATCTATCCGCTTTGGATCAAGAATGGCAATTGCTTGAGGCAGTTCATCTCCAGGAGTATGGTGGTCACAAATGATAAAATCCACACCCAACGTATTGGCCAAATCAATTTTGTCAATGGCTTTGATCCCGCAGTCCAACGATACCACTAAGGAGAATCCGTTCTCCGCAGCATACATCACACCTTTGTCGGAGATTCCATATCCTTCTTTATACCTGTCAGGAATATAAAATCCGATATTATCGTAAAATTCTTTCAAAAACCCATAAAACAAGGCTACCGAAGTGGTGCCATCCACATCATAATCCCCATATACGAGGATTTTTTCACCCTTAGAAATTGCCGATATCAACCGCTCAACTGCCTTGTCCATGTCCTGCATCAAAAATGGATCATGCAGCTTGTCCAGATCGGGTCTAAAAAAGTCCTTGGCTTTTTGGAAATTCGTCACCCCCCTATTAGCAAGCATGTTAGCCAAAGTGGGATTCACATTGATTTCCTGACTGAGAAGTTCAACCGTGTTGACATCGGCCTTTTCTTTTATTCTCCATCTAAAGTCCATAAGGCTAAATTACAAAAGATTGAAGCTATACAACTTATATATTGACAATAATATTGAGCTTCCTAAAAATGAAAAACCTAAACGACGCAGCACTAATAGATTATCGTTTCCCTACTGTAGTCTCGTCCATGATGGATTTCAGCGGAACACGTTTGCCGTCTTTATATGGTACGATCCAGGTCTCTTTCACGCCGATTTTTCGAAGGTACCTTTTCAGTTCATCCGCCTTTTCATAATCTCTAAACTGGCCTAGAACATATTTATTAAACCCATCTTCCTTGACCAATTTCAAATCCGGACTATCGGCAACCATCTCGCTTATGTCATGGTCTTCAAAGGCACCAAATTGAACCCGAAAAGCAATACCCTGATCCCATTCATTGGTTTCTTCCCTTGTTTCCACTTCAGAAAGTTGTCGGCGAAGTTCTGAAAGCTGTTGACTTAATCTTGCCTCCGTTTCCCGGGTCCGTTGGAGGCTATTATCCCTTTCACGCAGTGTTCGAAGCAAGTTTTCAGTTTCGGCGGTGAGAGAATCTGTACTTGCGGAAAACCTGGCCTTATCCTCGAGCAACTTTTTGAAATCCTCAGGAGGCATTTTACGCTTCATCTTCTTATAGGTCCTTCTTTCAGGCTTTTCCAGCTGAGCAAAAGAAGTCCCGGAATAAAATAAAAATAATATCAGCAGGGCAGGTAAAAACAGCAATTTATAAGTTCTCATACACATTTATGATTTTCAGTGGATACATAAAAACGAATCATTTGCCTACAAATTACAAAAAATAATGAAGTAATCCCTTTTATCAAAAATAAAGACGGGTGTCAGGCGAGTAAAAGCGACAAAAAAGTATAAAAAGGACCCGCGGCATGAAAACTGCGGGTCCGGTGTTGATCGCAAATTTACTTAAGACCTCCAATCATATCCTCAGGCTTTACCCAAGCGTCAAACTGCTCATTGGTCAACAGCCCGAGTGAAACGGCGGCTTCCCGAAGACTTGTTCCTTCTTTATGCGCCTTTTTGGCAATAGAAGCTGCATTTTCATATCCCAAATGGGGATTAAGTGCCGTAACCAACATGAGGGAATTTTCCAAATGTTGCTTTATAAACGGAACATTTGGTTCTATTCCCACTGCACAGTTCTCGGTAAATGATACACAGGCATCTCCAAGAAGCCTCGCTGAACTTAACAAATTATTAACCATCATCGGTTTGAACACGTTGAGTTCGAAGTGGCCGTTGGAACCTCCGATGGAAAGTGCCACATCGTTACCCATCACTTGGGCACAGACCATGGTCATTGCCTCTACCTGGGTGGGGTTCACTTTGCCTGGCATGATGGAAGATCCGGGTTCGTTTTCAGGGATAAGAATTTCTCCAATTCCAGATCGGGGGCCAGAAGAAAGCATACGAATATCGTTAGCTATTTTCATTAAGCTAACAGCCAGTTGCTTTAAAGCTCCGTGGGTTTCAACCATCGCATCATGAGCCGCAAGGGATTCAAATTTGTTTGGTGCAGTGATAAAGGGGTTACCCGAGAGTTCCGCTATCTTCTCTGCAACTTTTTCTGCATATCCCTTAGGTGTGTTCAGTCCCGTTCCTACTGCTGTACCGCCTAGGGCCAGTTCTGACAGATGAGAAAGCGTGTTTTTTATCGCACGAAGCGCATGGTCCAGTTGGGCAACATATCCGGAAAATTCCTGGCCGAGGGTCAATGGAGTCGCATCCATAAAGTGTGTGCGGCCAATTTTAACTACCTGCATGAATTTTTCGGATTTCTCCTTCAGGGTGTTTCGCAGAAGCTCAACGCCTGGAATGGTTGTTTCCGCCACCATTTTGTAGGCCGCGATATGCATGGCCGTTGGAAAGGTGTCGTTGGACGACTGGGATTTATTGACGTCGTCATTTGGATGAATGGATTTCTTCTCATCAGTGAGCGTTCCTCCCTGACGGACATGAGCCCTGTTGGCCACCACCTCATTCACGTTCATATTGGATTGGGTACCTGATCCAGTCTGCCAAATGACAAGGGGAAACTGGTCATCCAAGTCACCGGCAAGAATTTCATCACAAACGGCTGAGATATCTTCCGCTTTCTTTTGATCGAGTACACCTAGTTCCGCATTCGTCAAGGCGGCTGATTTTTTTAATATGGCAAATGCATGGATAATTTCAATCGGCATTTGGTGTTTGGCTCCTCCAATTTTGAAGTTATTGATAGACCGCTGGGTTTGGGCTCCCCAATACTTGTCCGAAGGAACTTCGACGGGTCCCATCGTGTCTTTCTCTATTCTATATTTCATCTGTTTATAATTTGATTTTTAACGGTCAGATGAAATCTCGCAACGGTAATCATCCCACTGTGTGACGTTTTCGTAATGCTCGATTTCATGGTATTTATTTTAATGAGTAATGCTTTCGGACGGCTAAATTACAATCTGACGGTTAGAATCCATACCCTCCGGGTTAAAATCTAGCTTACCGGGGATCATTCGGCTGGAGGTCCAACATGCGATGCAGTGCT
>DATHWC010000078.1:0-18486 GCA_035460985.1 Lunatimonas sp. | reverse complement strand
TATAAATTCTAATTTTATCGGAAGATTTTTGGGTCATTTGCTCGAACGTTTCAAAAGAAATGACCTCCAAGGGTGGTGAATAGGTACCAAAAACACCAGTAAAAAGAAACGATAGAAGAATTAACGCACGAGAAATAAGAAGCATTTGGGAATAGTTGGTTTAGTTGGGAACTTCAGTGTGTTAAGTAAACTCTAAAATCCTCATAATCATGTTATTTCATACGAAATACTCTATCTAATGTTGTGGGAACGCCACAAAAATCGGATGGAAAAAATTAATGCGAACCATTTATTCATTTAAAATGGAATTTATAAAAAAGACACTTTGGGGAATTTGGCTTACCGATCGGGAAGACTCATCTTCGATGATGAGGTATTCTACGCCGATTTCTTTCGCCTTTCTGATAATGGCTGCGATGGCGATATCCCCAGTCCCTAAAACCACATTGGTCTCCACGTCCCCAGTACCATCACTTGTTCCCTGCGTTCCTGGCTTGCGGTCTTTTAAATGGAGTAAAGGGAATTTGTCCGGATACTTATTAAGTAACACCATCGGGTCAACACCTCCCATCTGAGCCCAGAAAATATCCAGTTGAAAATCAAAATAGGTCGCATTAGCCGCCATATAGTCAAAAAGAGTGCCTGTTTCGTACGGCTTGAATTCATATCCGTGAGGATGATAGCAATAGACGAGTCCTGCATCTTGAACCAATTTACCTGCTTTGTTGAAGACTTCAACTGCGGCCTTGGCTTCCTTTTCTCCAAATAGCCCAGAAGTATGTGGAATCCAAAACGTAACTATATATTTAGCCCCAAATGCTTTGGCTTTATCTATTACAGCCTGTGGATTATCTCTCATTTCCTCATAGGATCCTCCGACACTTATGAGCTGAAGGTCATATTTTTTAAGTAAATCCTGATACTCTTTCATCGGCATGCCGTAAGTACCCCCTCCCTCGATATAGCGAATGTCCCAATGATCAATGATTTCGTGGTATTTTTCAACGTCTGTTTTCATTTGATTTCTCAGGCTATATAATTGCAATGCGATTTCCTGAGCAGGCACTTCGGCAATGAATAGCATAGTAACGCACAGGACAAAAATTTTTTTACCTTGGTTTTTTACTGCTTCAATCATAACGGATTTAATTTGGGGAATTTAAAAATAAGTCTTTCGACGCAGTTATAAAAGCTATGCTGCCATTAAATGAAACAAATTGTGACTTCTCATTTCCTTTATGTGTGATTTCAGAAAAAGTCGTCCAAAATTCAAAACCAAGAAATTTAAATTAATTAAAAAGGAAGAGGTTTGCCTGAATCACTGAACGGCGTTTATTTCAAAAGTAGAAGTAAAGATTCGATTTGTGCTAGTTTAATAATAGTGTTATTATTTTTCTTCTTTAAATCTATCTAGGACATAAAGGAAAATATTAAATGAGAGGGTTGATTTCGCTTCATCCTTTATTTCGCTCTGATCCTCAACCCGGTATCCACTGCTGTCCCTAGTTATTTTATCAGTGGAGGAGCTCATTTTCGATAATTTCTTCTCAGACGGCTGATTGTACATCTCCTGCCTTTCGCTTTCCGTGAACGAATTGTATGGAGCCTTCACTTGTTCTGAATCTGATTTTTCTTTGTCAGATTGGGCAGTAACTTCAGTAATTAGCAGACAACAAAACAACATTCCGCCAAAAGCAGCAATTTTCAGCATTTTCGAAAGATTATTAGGCGTGTGCATATCAAGTGAAGCTTTTTATAAATAGTATACCATTAAGGTGTTACATTTGTTTCAAATATAGTAATAATATAGGTGTTTACAAAAAATTCAACAAACCAATTTTGTGTTACTAAATCAGTAACAACCACGGTAAAAGTGGTCGAAATTCTTAAATAAAAGCTAAATATTTCGTGGACAACCTAATTGGTAATTTACTTTTCCCATGGTAAAAAAATTCAGACTTACAGAGTTGGCTGGACCCCTTAAAGCTACAATCCTGTCGGATGGTAATCAAGGCTATATCTCCTCCATTTGCATTGATTCCAGAAGAATCTATCCTGAGCCAGAAATTCTCTTCGTTGCCTTATCTGGAGAAAAGGCTGATGGGCATTCATTTTTGAAATCCGCCTACGAGGGCGGGGTGAGGAATTTTTTGGTTCAGGAAGGAAAATCTGAAATAGGCCTACTGCAAAATTATGCAGATGCGACGATATTATTGGTCAGCGATACCCTACGTTCTCTACAATTTTTGGCTGCTTGGAACAGAAATCAATTCGAAGGACCCGTTTTGGCAATCACAGGCAGTAACGGTAAAACGATCGTCAAGGAATGGTTAGGGCAGCTCTTGGAACAACACTACCGAGTGGTAAAAAGCCCTAAAAGTTACAACAGTCAAATTGGGGTACCGCTGTCCATCTTTACCATGGCCGCTGACCATCAGGTAGCAATACTGGAAGCGGGTATTTCCCACCCCGGTGAGATGAGAAATCTCGAAGAAATGATCCGGCCAACTATCGGGTTATTCACAAATTTGGGGACAGCACATGATGGGAATTTTTCGGGAAAAGATGAAAAACTTAAGGAAAAGGCACTACTTTTTTCCGGTTGCAAATATATCATTTACCGGAAGGATCAACCTGTGGTAGCTGCATTTTTTCAGTCCACTTTCCTGCCAGAAAGGCTTATCAGCTGGTCTGAAACTGAGGGAGCTGATTATACACTTGCTGTAAGAAAGGAGGCCAGCAAGACTAAAATAATTTTATTGCGACCGGATTTAAGTTTATTTACATTTAACTGTAGTTTTTCAGACGAAGCATCGCTCGAAAACTTAAGGCACGTAATCGTCGCCTGTCTCACCTTAGGCCTCAGCCCCACACAGATCCAAGATGCCATCCCACTTCTCAGGTCAGTAGACATGCGCCTTACCGTGAAAGCAGGTCTCCGTCAGTGCACATTGATTGACGACACCTACAACAATGATTTGGGAGGACTGGAGGTTGCGTTGGAGTTTATGCAGGTGCAGAGGCAAAAACGACGCCGAAAGGTGATATTATCCGACCTTCCGCAACTAGGCTCCACAAAAAAAACTTTCCACAAAGTAAAAACGCTCCTGGATCACTTCAAAATTGATGAGATATATGGCATAGGAGTAGAGATCGGTAAGCACCTGACAAGTTTGGAGGTAAGAGGTGAATGGTTTGCAAATACAGATGAGTTTTTAGGGACAGTCGATCTCACGACTTTCGACAACGACCTTGTTTTAATCAAAGGAGGAAGAAAATTTGCTTTTGAGAAGATTGTCCAAGCACTGGAAGAGCGGATCCACGGCACCGTTTTGGCAATTAACCTCAATGCGTTGACCCACAACTATTTCTTTTATCGAAATAACATCCCTAATGAAACCAAGGTAATGGTCATGGTAAAAGCCGCTGCATATGGAGGCGGGGCGACTGAGATAGCCAATCATTTACAAAAACTTAAAGCTGACTATCTCTCGGTCGCCTATCCGGATGAAGGGGTTGAACTTCGCAACAGCGGGATTACGCTGCCCATTATGGTATTAAATGCCGGAAAGGAAAATTTTAGCCAGATGCAGGCTTTCCAGTTAGAGCCGGTAGTATATAGTACGGAAATTTTATCGGCCATAGGCATTTTTAGCCAACTGGAAGGAAAAATAATCGCTGTTCATTTAGATTTGGATACAGGTATGCGCAGACTGGGTTTTGAAAAAAAGGATCTTGAACAAGTAAGGGGACTTTTAGCCAGATACCCTCTAATTCGAATTAAAAGCGTCTTTACTCACCTTGCTGCCTCTGACGAACCCCGACATGACGATTTTAGCCTGCAGCAGCTTTCTCTGTTTGATGAAATGAACGGAATTTTGGAATCCTTTTTAGAATATATCCCCTTGAAACATGCCTTGAATACGGCAGGTATTCTTCGCTTTCCCAAATATGCCATGAACATGGTGCGACTAGGTATTGGTATCTATGGAATTGAAGTTGATGAAGGGTCTAGAGGCCAATTGCAGCAGGTAGGGACCTTGAAAACGACCATTTCACAGATCAAAACACTCAACACGGGAGAAACAGTTGGCTATGGTAGAATGGGCATTAGGGACAGAACTACAAAAATAGCTACGATTGCCATCGGTTATGCGGATGGGTTTGACAGGAGGTTTAGCAATGGTAAGGGATTTGGACTCGTTCATGGGAAAAAAGCGCCGGTCATAGGAAACGTATGCATGGATATGACCATGTTGGACATCGGCGATATATCTGCAAAAGAGGGAGATGAGGTTACAATTTTTGGAGAAGGTATTGACCTGAAAGAACTGGCGAAAGAAATTGGGACTATTCCATATGAATTACTGACCCATATCAGCAATCGTGTGAAGCGGGTATACTTCCTCGATTAGCGTAGAAGCTTCCTCACTTTCAGACAATAAACTGTTTTGTAAGCGTTAAGATTGGCGAATATTTTGTTTATTTGCCTGAAATTAGGGCATTGGAAATACAGGGTAGTTATTTCGGCCTTTTTCCTTTAACGCAAAAAATGGTGGTTGTTAAATCAATTGTTATCTCAAAGTTTTCGCTACGTCAGGCATTTATTTTAATTTGTTTATGGGTAGCTTGTACCTCCTGTGAACACACGCTATTGGAGGAAGTATTGGTCTATCAAAATGATTTTTCGGCCATGGATGTGACCAATATAGAAAATGCGATGCTCGACGAGTTCCAAGGAAGGCCAGTGTTGGGTCCATATAACGCAGCGGAGGTTACGATTGCCGTTCCTAACTTACCATCCCACAATACGGTACGGGTCAGTGTTGATATTTTGATGCATGACAGTTGGGATGGCAATTCGGACGATGTGGGTGGTCCTGATTTTTGGTATATGCAGCTAGACGGATCTGAAGTAATCCGGACTACCTTTTCCAATAGCCCGTGTAATTCCCTTTATTGTTTATACCAATCCTATCCCGAAAATTATCCGAGGTTTTTGGAGCCCAAAACTGGAGCAGAAACCACCCAACTCCCAGGTAGATGTCAATATGCTGGAATACCGGGGTGGACGACCTTGTATCGGATTACCAAGCTAATTTCCCATTCTAAGGGACAGTTAAATATCTTATTAGGAGATGAATTAAAACAGACGAATACTTCAAATCCAATATGCGATGAAAGTTGGTCAATTGCCAACATCGAAGTCAGTACGTTGACAATAAAATAACGCCTATAACTAAGAAAAAATGAATCGAGCATTTAAGCTGTTGGTGTTGTTACTCCTAGTGGCGATTAATTTTTTTAGTGCCATCGGACAAAGTCTTTCTCTAAATCAACGGGAAATGGAGGACTATCTCCGTCGAGAACAGCTGCTAGGTAAGACAGATTCAACGGTAAGTTTAATGATAAGGCCATTGTATCCCCAACAGTCGCTAAAGAAAGACAATGGTATAGACCTAGACGGAACATTCACGGATGAGGATTTGTCTAAAATCAATTTTAGGTTTTTAGAGAATAAGGGCAGATTTCGGGTTCTTCCCGTCATGTGGCGTACCCAATATAATTCAAATTTTGCCTTCGGCTTGAATGATGCTTCCATGATCCCAAACCGGGGGTTACAGCATTTGCTAAGTTTGGGAGTTTATGGTGAGTATGGCCCTATTTCGATCCAGCTTCAACCGGAGTTTATCCATGCGGCGAACAGGGATTTTCAGGGTTTTCCAACTGAACACTATGGCATCACATGGAAGCGTTATTATGAATGGCTGAACACAAGCGATATACCGGAGCGTTTTGGGACATCTCCCTATACCCGGCTACTGCCCGGCCAGTCCAGTATTCGCTTCAACCATAAGGAACTATCTATCGGAATATCGACTGAAAATCTCTGGTGGGGTCCGGCCAGGAGATCATCCCTGCTGATGAGCAACCATGCGCCCGGTTTTCTACATGCCACAATTAATACACGCGAACCCATTAATACTCCAATTGGAAAATTCGAAACACAGCTTATAGCCGGCAGACTGGAAGATTCGGGTTTCGCTCCTCCCCAAACTGACTTTAAATACGGCCGGACGCCTATCTATGTACCCAAACGGGAAAGCCAAGATTGGAGATACATATCCGGCTTTGTCCTCAGTTATCAGCCAACCTGGGTTCCGGGTCTATTTCTCGGATTTAGCAGCGTCTCCCAAATGTACAGTTCGGATATGTCTAAATTCGGTGATTTTCTTCCACTTTTCAACAGCCAAAAAGGTCCGGAATCGGTCAGCCGACCAGATGTAGACAAAAGGAACCAACTTAGTGCGGGTTATTTTAGGTGGATATCACCCAAGGGAAGGTTTGAGTTTTATGGAGAATATGGCTCAAACGGGAATAGCCGCTCGCTTCATGATTTTCTGATCAATCCTGATCTGAACAGGGCATTTTCCTTTGGGTTAACCCACCTGATTCCGCTGAAAAAGCAGGATGCCTTTATGCAGGTAGGTATGGAAATTACTCAGACCGGTCAGACTATAAGAGAGAATATTTTGGCCAAAAAAAGCTGGTATACCCATCCTCATGTGCGGCATGGATACACACACCGGGGACAGGTAATTGGATTTGGCTATGGCCCGGGAAGTAATGTAATTTCGGCTGAATTGGCTTGGGTTAGAAATTTTAACAAAATTGGGTTTCAACTGGAATATATTAATAACAATAATGACTTTTATTACTTTACGTTTGAAGAATCTAAAGATTGGAGATCCAAATACGTTGACATTATCCCTGGCGTTGTTGCGGAATGGAGGGTGAGTAACCTGCTATTATCCGCAAGTGCTCAATTCCAGCGGACCTTAAATTACAAATGGTATCTTCGCCGGACGGGAGATCAGTACTTTGTGCCAGGCTTGGACAAAAACAATACTATAGGTCGCCTTTCGGCAACATATATATTTAAATGACTTAAAGAATATCACGCTCGATCTGAAGCAGCACTTGAAGAATAAGTTCGGTAGCATTGGTGTAGAAATCCAGGTCAATACGGTCAACCGAGTCGGTAGGCTTGTGATAATCCTCGTGGTCATCCACACCAAAATATATAAAAGGAATACCCTTTGCATGGAAAGGCCCATGGTCTGAGGCATTCGACCAATCCTTTTCACCAGTTCCACCATCATTACCTAAGTATAGATCTATGGAAGTGTTTTCTTTTATGGGTAACAGATATCTTTTTAACTGGGGGTAATGACGACTGCCCACCGCATAAAGGCGGTTGGTTTCGCTGCGACCGATCATGTCCATATTTACCACTACTTTGATCAGATCTAGTGGGAAAGGAAAATCCGCCAACAGTGCTTTGGATCCAAGCAAGCCAAGTTCCTCTGCATCTAAAGCGGCAAATAAGAAAGAATGTTTGGGTCGATGGACACTAAAATGAGCAGCAAAAGCTAGCAATGCGGCCGTACCCGACGCGTTGTCATCGGCTCCCAAAAACACATCCTTTCCCTTTGAACCCAAGTGATCATAATGTGCCATCACTAAAATAAGGGTATCCGTTTCAGTTCCAGGAATAAACCCAATAATGTTGGCCGGATTTTGTTGGTCTTGGGTACGCCGTCCCCCTTTCATGGTGAAATATTGAATAAAATCCTGAAACTGACTGGTCAATTCCAAGTCGTGAAATCGTTCCGCGATATATGTTTGCGCCAATCTATTACCTGCACTCAGTGTAGCTCTGCCTCCCAACTTTGGAGAAGATAGGTAGGTAATATCTTTGATTAGCTGCTCCTTATCGAGTATTTGTCCAATTAAAAATCCCGGGGCTAATAAAAAAAGAAATAAAATGGCTTTTCTCACCGTTTTCATATGGGTAGATTATCGATATCGTTGTGTATATTCGTGAAAATACGAAACTTTAGCAACTGGATTTAGAATTTGTACATGAAATATCTTTCGACAGCTGTTTTTATTTGGCTTTTTTCTTCACAGGTTTTTGGGCAAGATAGTCCCACGGAGGTATTTCTAAACGGTAAATCGGTGGTTTTGGTTTCAGCCTCCCCTTCTGCGTCACCTGCGTATTCCTGGGAAAATATTGCAAAGGAAATTCATCTTTCCTTGGTTGAATCAGGAGCTGATCCCATAGCCTACTACGAATTGGAAGATGTGGTCCTTTCGGAAGCCACACAGGCAACGTTCGCCGACAGCTTTAACAAAAGAATTGTTCAAAGTATAGTGGTGGTTACCCGTAAGCAGGACGGTAGCTTTCACCTCCAGGTTTTTCCCTTTAGCGGTGACAAAAATATCCTACGTATGGGTCAAAGTCTATCCACAACCGCTTCCACCATGGATGAATTCAAGGATAGTGTTGCTTCATTGGGTAGAAATCAGCCAACGGGAAATTATTTGGTATTGGAAGTTCCTGAATTTCCCCAATCTCCTACTGGAACAGGGAGTAGCAATGCCGTTTATCTCAAGCAGGCCCCGCTTAATCTCGACGTTTTCAAGTTAGGTGTGGTTCTTACTGGAGCTTCCGGTGAGTCGGGATTCCTCACTACTTTTCGACATGATCTATTTGGGAAGTCCCCTGAGCAACGAGAAGCGGAGCAAAATGCGGAAAAACAAGGGTTGGAAGAGGTCTTTAGGGAAGTATACACCCATCAAGTTGAATTTCTGACCGAGACGCTCAGCAATCAGGAGTTAATACAAAACAGGATCCAGTTTATACTCATGCGCATCGAAGGAAGGGAAGGTGACATTATGCAAAGTATGGGAGTAAATATTCCCCCAGATACAGATGTTAACCGGATAGTGGTCAAGTATTACATCAAATTTTTGGTCCGAAATGAACTTTACATAGGATCAGAGTGGGATGCCTCGCCAAATTGGAAAGAAGCCTTGACTGCTTTTTTGAAGCAGATTGTGAAGTAAAAAAGGGCCTGACTGGAAAGACAGGCCCCACACGGTAGTCGGTGATGGTTAATGTATGGGTGATAAACAACCTTTCTTCCTTTCTCGTGTTTTTGCTCAAAAGCAACTTAATTTTATTAATAACGAACATATGACAGGATTCGTGTTAATAAAGCCAACGTACAGGATGAAATACCAGTTTGTTTAGCTCAGAATAACTGTCAGTAAAAAGATTGTTTAATCCGGCCTATGCATTAGGGTTCTTTACGAGGGATCAAAACGCAACAAAATCAGTCACTTTGGAGAGTGATGCGAACCCCTGCGGTGAACTCGAAAAGTGAAGCGTAGCGGCTGAATTTAAATCGTTTTTAGTCCACCGTGGAAATCCTAGTCCATAATCCGGGTTAAACTACATGCAATTTAGTATCAACTACGTCTGAAACCAAATAGGTAATTTCTATTTCTAATAAACCCCATCAATATAATTCTTCATTCATATATGGAAGGAGTGAAAGTATCACAGCTTGATAATAATATTCTTTTCTGGGCAGCAAACCTTTGGTTAGCAAACCAACAGCGCCCCCAGCTTGTTTGGAATTTTCCTTATTAAAGATCAAATCCGAAGCTTCTCCCAGTTCTTTGCCTTTTCGTAGGTGTTCGGAGATTGCATCCGGCAAGAAAAAAGTACTTGTCTTGGCCTTGCCAATTATTTGGGATCCGTTAAGAACTACGACCCAGGCAAAGGCTACCATTTGCTCCCCAACTTCGTCCACACCACCTTCTATGCCTACCCAGAAGTCAGCTTCTGGAAAGGCATTCTTGGAAGCATAGGCGCGGTTGTATGCGCCTGTATATGTATCTACGTCCCCGAAGGGCTGAGCACTGACCTGTGCGTCTACCTCTAATCCCTGCACAATAAACTGACCTTCGAAAACAGCTTGAAAGGCGTCCTCCGCACTCTGGATTTTGACCGGATTCTTACTTCCTACGATTACTAATTTCTGCCGGGTCTGTTGATGTAAATTTTTTCTCTTTGGAAATGCCATTGGTGGTGATAGCTAATAGAAATGCCCTGAATTAAGCCATATTATGGTATACTTGATTGACGTCGTCATCTTCTTCGATTCGGTCTATCATTTTCATTACTTCTTCTTCCTGCTCGGGAGTCAGCTCAGTAAGGGACATGGGAAATCGCTGGAAATCAGCACTGATAAGGTCAATATGACGATCCTCAAGTGCCTTTTGCATGTTCCCGAAATCTTCAAAAGCGGTGTATATAAAAATCTCCCCCTCATTCTCATCTATATCCTGTAAGCCATAGTCGATAAGTTCTAGTTCCAATTCCTCCATATCAAACTCCGCAGCCGCAAAACGGAATACCGCCTTATGGTCAAACATAAAACTCACGGAACCGGAGGTACCAAGAGAGCCGCCTGCTTTGGTGAAATAGTGACGTATATTGGCCACAGTTCTATTGATATTGTCTGTGGCCGTCTCGATGATCACCGCAATTCCATGAGGTCCGTAACCTTCGTAAACGACTTCCTCGTAATCTTTTTCATCTTTGTTACTGGCCCGGGTGATGGCAGCTTCTATCCTGTCTTTAGGCATGGAAGCACCCTTGGCGTTTTGGATGATTGTCCGCAGCTTGGCGTTGGTATCCGGATCGGGACCACCGGACTTGACCGCGATTACGATTTCTTTGCCCAGGCGGGTGAATACCTTGGACATTTTATTCCAGCGTTTGAATTTTCTCTCTTTTCTAAATTCGAAAGCTCTTCCCATATTTAACTGATATTAATGCGGTAAAATTAATAAAACTTTTGAATAAGCCGCCCTCAAAAAGGTTTCCATGTCTTATTTCCCATGTTTATTGGCGAATTGTGAAGAAATTAAATAAAAATATGGCTACAGCCCTGGTATTAACGTAAAGTATTTCATTACCTAATACCATATTGTATGGATTTTTACACACAATCTCCCATTCCAAACATTCCCAAACCCAAAGGAAAACGCATTGTAATCATAGGTGCGGGATTTGCGGGACTGAAGTTGGCCAGAAAACTGAGAAATTCATCCTATCAGGTAGTACTCCTGGACAAAAATAACTACCATCAATTCCAGCCACTTTTTTACCAGGTAGCCACTTCGGGGCTTGAGCCGAGTGCGATTTCGTTTCCATTGCGGAAAGTCTTTCACCAATCTAAAAACATCATTTTCCGGATGGCGGTGGCTGAACGAATCGATGAAAAAGCCTCTAGAATTTACACCCATGTTGGATATCTGGACTACGACTTTCTTGTTTTAGCCATGGGAGCGGACACCAACTATTTTGGGTTGGACAATATTGAAAGATATAGCAGCCCAATGAAATCTGTTTCCGAAGCATTATATATCCGCAACAAAATAATTTCCAACTACGAAACTGCAATCAACATCGCTGAAGAGTCCCGACGAAAAACCATGATGAACGTGGTGATCGTGGGTGGAGGACCTACCGGCGTGGAGCTTGCGGGAGCCGTAGCTGAACTACGAAATAATGTCTTTCCAAAAGATTATCCCGAGCTCAACTTCAACAACATGAAAGTGGTGTTGATAGAGGCTGGACCGAGCTTACTCTCCAGTATGTCTGACCCAGCCAAGTCCAAGGCGAAAGCTTATTTGCAAAAATTGGGTGTAGAAGTAATGGTCAACACTCAAGTCCTGGACTATGACGGCCAACAGGTTACACTCAAAGACTTTCCACCCATAGCTACCCATACATTACTTTGGGCAGCGGGTATCAAGGCAAATCGAATCGATGGTATGCAGGAAGATCAAATGCTCCCCAATGGACGGCTGATTGTAAATGAGTATAATTTACTGAAGGGATCTGAAAATATCTATGCGCTTGGGGATCTATGTATATCTACTACGGAAGAATATCCCCGTGGACATCCACAAGTAGCTCAAGTGGCACTACAACAAGCTGAAAACTTAGGCAACAATCTTTTAGGGTTGGATAAGGGGAAGGCTTGTAGTCCCTTTCATTACCGTGACTTGGGGTCTATGGCTACTGTAGGAAGAAAACTGGCCGTAGTGGACCTGCCATTTATTCGCTTTCAAGGTGTCCTTGCGTGGATGACGTGGCTCTTTGTTCACCTGATGGCCATATTGGGTGTAAAAAACAAACTTTTCATCTTCATGGACTGGGCTTGGAATTATTTGGCATTTGATCCAAGCCTCCGTCTCCTTATCCGTCCCCGACAGAAGGAAGATTTCAAAAGGAAAGAGTTGTCTGAAGATTAGATCATTTCAGTCGGTAAGACCTAGCGTGTGTGGCTCCCGTCTTATATTAGGAGAGAAACCTGAAATGCCCTCTGTCACCCCATTATAAGCCAACGAATGAAGTCCATAGACAGATGAAAAGGAAATTTAACCTTAATGCTACTACGTTTCTTTCATTTTAAGGTTTATTAACATTTTACTTTCATAGCCTGATTAAACTATACGTACTACGTTTGGTCTAACCTGTAAATAAACCAATTAAAAAAACAGAAACCATGAAAAAGCTATTGTTTATCTACACGTTAAGTTTGGGTTTGATCTTTACCGCAAACGCCCAACAAGAAAAGAAAACCGAAAGACCGGAAAGAACACCTGAAGCAATTGCGGAAAGGATGGCAGATCGGATGGCAGAAAAACTGGAGCTCAGTGAAGCCCAGAAAAAGTCAATATATGATATCCAACTGGAGCAGGCAAAAGACCGGATGGCAAAAAGGGAAGAGATGAGGAAAGAGATGCAAGCTTCCCGTACCGCCCACCAAGAAAAAATTGCCGGTGTACTGACCCCTGAGCAAAAGCAAAAATGGGAAGAAATGCAAAAGGAGGCCAAAGACCGGCAAGGAGCGTGGAAAGACCGCGGTAGAGACCGTCCCGAAGGTCCTTCAAACCGCCGGGGAGGTGGACAAGGCCGCGGTGGTCGTGGTGGAAGACCAGTTTAAACATTATGAAATAAAAAGGGGAAGGGTAAAACCTTCCCTTTTTTATTTTAAGGGATTTGAACAGGAAACTTTTTTACCTTTGACGATTCATGAGGAAAGCGATAATAGTATTTCAAAAGGCCGCGGTGTTCGGCAAAGTAAAGACCCGCTTAGCCCAGCGTATCGGAGATGATCAAGCCCTTAAAGTATATCGGTATTTAGTAGCTCACACGCATCGCCAACTAGCGGACTTCGACGCGGATATCTTTGTTTTTTTTGCAGGCGAGCCTGAGCCGGTGTTTGGAGCAAATTCAGAATATCATTATCGACGACAATGTGAGGGAGACCTCGGATTGCGAATGGCAAGTGCATTTGCGGAAGTATTTGATGCCGGATATGAGCAAGTTTTGATTATTGGTACAGATTGTCACGAACTAAAGTCAAATATCTTGCAGGAAGCATTTCAAGGATTAAACGCTACTGACATGGTAATCGGGCCAGCTAAAGACGGCGGCTATTACCTGCTGGGTCTTACCAGTCTGAATCAAAAATTGTTTCGGGGAATTGCATGGAGTACTTCTAGTGTGTTTGCCGATACTATGGAGATAGCAGCTTCCCTTGGAATGAGTGTGTATCTTTTGCCTACACTAAGTGATGTAGACAGGTATGAAGATTTGGGGGAGTTGAGTGCGTTGTTAGGGGTGAAACAAATAAATATGTAAGGTGTCCTTTGTGGTTTTTTTTTTACCACATAGTTCACAATAGTTCACATAGAGATTTTTGAATATCGCTGCGTACGCCGCGCCATCGATGCGCCCGTTGCGTGAAAAATAGAACCACCGAGGTCACTAGGTTATACAGATGTTAGAATGCGGATTGAACGGATCTCCGCAGATATTTTTATAGACGTCTGCAATTTAATCGACACCCAAAAAAATCCGCCTAATCCGTGTTATCCGTATTCTATTTTACCTCCAGAAAGGAAGGCCCGCAGAACTTGTCCCGAGTTTTCGGGATTGCACTGATTTCCGCAGATCATTTTTGTTTGACGTTTACTTCTGAATGAACAATAAAATCCGTTATATCCGCTTTATCCGTATCATCCGCAAAATCCGTTTTCTGTCTTACCTCAAAAGGATGGAACGCAGATTTGACGGATTGAACGGATTAATCTTGAGGACTATAGCCAAGTAAACCAATGCTAACATAGGCCCACCTACCGCCCCAAGCGTATCCATGGAACGTTGGAATCCAAAATGTTGCTTTTCATTTTGACAAGGAAGATTAACCCAAATAAAAAGGTCTCTCTTGTATTTATTCCAGCTTACATGTAATCAAAACAAATCCGGTTCAACTTTTAGGAACATGATTTCTTCTCCAAGCCTTCCATATCTCTATCCAAAATACCCCTAAAAATGAAACTGCCAAAGCCATGCCTATTTGTGAAATTCTTACAGGTTCAAAATCAAAAACAGATTGAATCGAAGGAATTGCCAGAATCATAGCCAGCAACAGGATCGAAATACCCAGTATCAGTGGAATTAGTTTGTTGGGATACTTTATTGTTTGTAGTACAGAATAATAAAAGGACCGGTTTACCAGTGTCAAAAACACATTGCTAAAAACCAACGTCGTGAAAATAATGGTTCGAACAGTCTCTATGGATTCACCGGTAGTCATTAGGTAATAACCTAAACCCAAGCTCGCTGCGGTAATTGTCAATCCCTGTACAACGCTTAGAGAAAGTTCAGCCCAGGAGAAAAAGGTCTGTAACATTTTTCTTGGTGGATTATTCATCGAATTTGGCTCTATGGGCTCATTTTCAAACACAATAGAACAAGTAGGTCCCATGATCAACTCAAGGAAAATCACATGAACTGGAGTGAAAATCAACGTGTATTCCCACCCTAATACCAACGGCAGCAATACGACCAGAATAATCGGGATGTGGATGGAAATAATGTATTGAATGGCTTTTTTGAGGTTTTCATAAATTCTTCTTCCCAAAGCCACTGCCTCAGTCATGTGACCCAGGTCATCGTCCATCAAGACCAGCGCAGCGGCACTCTTGGCCACTTCCGACCCTCTCTTACCCATCGCTATGCCGATATGTGCTGCCTTGAGAGCCGGCCCGTCGTTCACACCATCTCCCGTCATGGCCACTACTTCACCGTTTTGTTTGAGCGCTTCGACGATCTTGAGTTTTGCTTCTGGAAACATGCGTGCAAAAATATCCGTTTCCTTTACCTTTTCCTGAAGACCCGCATTATCCAAGGCCATTACTTCATCCCCTGTCAATATTTTCCCTGCTGATTTCATTCCAATCTGGCGGGCTATCGCAGTTGCGGTTGGGGCATAATCGCCTGTGATCATTTTCACTTCAATGCCGGCCGTGTAAAAGGTTTTCAGTACCTCACCGATATTCTTTTTTGGAGGATCGTAAAAGGCTACCAACCCCAAAAACTCAAAATCAAACTCCTCCTGTGTCTTTGGATAGTTCTCAATGCTCGCATCTGCCCTACCGACTGCCAAGACTCTATACCCTTTCGACGTGAATCTTTCCATCTGTGCAAGAACTTTTTCAGTGTCTATCTGAGACAATCTACTTGGCTTCATTACCCCTTCCAGACTGCCTTTGACAGCAATAATTTTTTCACCATTCCCCATTTGAAAAATATGCGTCATCATCGGAGGCTTCCCACCGAGTGGATATTCATGAAGCATTTTTGCTGACTTCCTTTCATCGACCGGCGCCAGCTTTTCATAAAATGCATGGAGGGATTTTTCCATCGGGTCGAACGGCAGGATCTCCGAAGCCCAAACTGCATACTCAATGGTTGGGTTGAAAGAAGGGTCGTCTTTTGTTAAATCTGTTAAACTGTCGGATGAAAAATCATAAATTGCCCTCAGTTCCATCCGGTTTTCTGTCAGGGTGCCCGTCTTATCCGTACAGATGACAGATGCCGTGCCTAATGTTTCCACGGTATAAGGACTCCGGGTGATCACTTTGTTTTTATAAAGCCGATATGCCCCCAACGCCATAAACGTGCTGAAAGCTACCGGAATTTCTTCAGGTAGGACTGACATCGCCAATGTAAGGCCAAAAAGCAAAGAATTAAGAATATCATGGGAGTTTAGATAGTTGATTCCCCAAACGAGCAAAAAAGCAATGGCTCCAAAGATGACCATAGACCGAACAAAACTTTTGATTTGGAGCTGTAAGGGTGTTTTGGTCTCTTCGATCGCTCCTAGGCTTGTACCTATTTTACCCAAAGCGGTGTTTTTTCCAATAGCGGTGACTTCGGCAACACAATTACCTGAATCAACCATCGTACCTTGAAAAATCAAGGGAGATTCGGAAAATTCATCTTTGGAAACAGAAAGCGACTCTCCTGTCAAGATGCTTTCATTTACAGTGAAATCATGTGCCTCAATTATTTTGGCATCTGCGGGGATCATTCCCCCGTCTTCAACCAAAATGAGGTCTTTAACTACTACCTCTTCTGTCGGAATCTTGATGATTTCATTGTTCCTGTAAACCTTTGCTTGGGGACTGGCGAGCTTTTTAAGTTCGTTGACAGCATTCCGGCTTTTATTTTCCTGAAAAATGGATATCCCCGAAACTAAACCTATTGCCACCAACATAATAATTCCTTCGGTGGTCTCCCCCAGGCTAAAATATATGACTGATGCTGCAATCAAAATTATAAATAGAGGCTCTTTGATTACCTCCAGCAAAATACCCCATATAGGACTTTGGGTATTTTCCTCAACTTCATTACGTCCAAAAGACTTTCGGTTGGCATTTACTTCCTGATCACTAAGGCCTTGATAATCCATATGTTTTGAAAAATCTTTACAAAACCCAATTTACTTTATTCCGCTGTTATATTGATAAACGGGATTCCGCTTATTTTTAAAAAAGAGGATAATATATTTGATATTAAAATTTATCACCCTAATCTATTAAGTAAGCCCAAAATCAAATCTCCATCAATTACATCCAGCATATCAATAAATATTCAACCCGCCTGTAGACTGGTAGGTATCAATACATGTCAAATGGGGAAAACTATTCATGGGTAATAGACCTTTTATTAGATCTCAATTGATTAAGGAATTCCAATATCCTAGATATTATCCAAAATATCAATAAATATCTAGTATCCACAAATATCATTAGCCAATGAAATAACCATCAATCCTTTATATCCACAACAAACCCTTCCCGGATTTCAGGATGCCTGATTTCCCCGCCGGTCGTACCTGTTTCCTTCGCAAAAAAGAGGACAACTAGCGCAAACAGCAATACAATGACAGAGAGCAAATGGGAGTAGGATTTTTCTTTCCAATTAGCCCAGAATCCTATCATGGACAAAATCCCCAACGCATAAGAAAGGTACGCAAAAGTCTCCGCAGCTTCCTCGTGGGCTTCGATGTACTTTTCCTCGATGCCAGGAAGATTTTCGATTACCTCTTCCGCATCTTCTCCCGTACCAAAAGCAGGGAGTGTGAATAACGCTCCCAGGATAAACAATCCAAAAGCGGTTTTTTTAATGACTTCTGATTTGAAAATAAATCCGGCTACCATGACCAACAGTCCAATGATGGGGATGATGATCGGAAAATGGTTGAAGATGAGATGAAGATGTGCATCGTTCATAGTTTTGAAATTTAGTTTAAAATTATTTTATCAATTGAAACCCACCTTTTGAAAGAAAGATAGTATTTGGAGTAAAGTCTTTTTCTGACCGGATTTCTACCATTTGATCGTCCTGTAAACCTATTTCCACTTTAGTCTTTTTGAGGTAGTAGAGATCATTTTCTTTCTTGGTCAAAGCAAGGACATAATTCACCTCGTTGGAATTGATGACAGAGGCCAATGGTAAAGCAGTGTTTCCGCTGCTTTTTACCCCAATTTTTGCTTCTATAAACATGCCGGGTACAAGTAGATTTCCCTCTTTCTCATCATTGAGGTGGACATGGATATTAAGCATGCGCCTCTCATTGATGGATTGTCCAATTAGGAAAATCTTTCCCTTAAACTCCCTACTTTTGTTATCGGGTAGGTAAAAGGTGACCTGCTGTCCTATTTCCAAGGAAATGGCATCCTGCTCAAACACATTTAGCTCTATATGCAGGTGATCTTTATTGATGATCGTAAGGGCGATATCAGAAGGTTTGAGGTAAGTTCCTTGGTTGACTTTTATGGATTCAATGAAGCCTGAAATGGGTGCATAGATGTTGGCCCTGGATGTGATCTTGGTAGGGTCCAGATCGCTGGCGTATATATTTACCAACTCCAGTTTTTTCCGGAGACTTTCTGTGATAGCCATGGTGCTTTTGTAATCGGATTCTGCTTTGGCAAAACTCTTTTGGGAAGAGATATTTTCCGCAATGAGCATTTTTTGCCGTTCATAGTCCGACTTGAGGTAGGAAAGCTGGCTCATCGCATCCAGGTAATCCTGTTGCATCTGCACGAACTCGGGGTTTTCCAAGGTAAAGAGAACTTGTCCTTTTTGAATCTTTTGACCAACTAACAGGTCAAACCGGATGATATTTCCCCCAAAATAAGAACTCACATCAAAGCGTCCTTCAGCGGGAATATTGACGATACCATTAGTAAGGATGA
>DATHWC010000077.1:0-12466 GCA_035460985.1 Lunatimonas sp. | reverse complement strand
ACAGGAGAACGGTAGCATGTGAAGGTGCCCTGAAGGAACAGTCCAAATAAAGGTTCATCGACAAAACAATTTTGTTGATGGACCTAAAACTTACCGAAGAACAAAGCTTTAACGCTACGCAAAACTGGATGAGTGAAAAGGGAAAAGAATACCCGAAGGGGTGTGTTTTTGTGTCTTTTACTGATCCAAAATCACGTTCAGTTTTTTTTTAATCAAGCCAAGTTCATGCTCAAGTTTGTCTGCCCGACTCTTTTGTTTCATGTATTTCTCTTTCCAATTATCCCTACCCTGCGTAATTTCTTTGCAACGCTTGTTCAGTTCCTTATTTTCAAGGCGTCTCGCGATAGCTTTTTCTTTCCAAAGATTAACATCTTCCATATCACAGTTTTTACAAGATGGGTAAATGTACAAAAATGGGGTGTAAAAATAAAACAAAAAAATTAACATATTTGACACCCCACCTGGAAGGTCTATCCTATTTCTTGGTTCAAATATACGGCTGAAACTATTTTGTCTCTTTTAGAAGAAAGATAAATTCCATTTTTTAAGACAAAACACGGTAGGGTTTTTTTAACTTGGAAAAAACTTAGAGCTTTAAGTGAAATGAACCCAAAAATCCGTTGGTATATCTTGGCGATGGTATTCATCGCCACAGGTTTGAATTTTTTAGACCGCCAGGTTTTATCCATGACCATCATAAAAATTCAGGAAGATCTGACTATTTCAGACGTGCAATATGGATGGATTAATACCGGTTTTTTAGTCAGTTACGCCCTCATGTTTACTATCAGTGGCCGCTTAATCGACAAAGTTGGAGGAAAGCTGGGATTGGGGCTGTCCGTGGCTATATGGTCTGTTGCAAGTGCACTTCACGGCTTAATGAACAATTTTTACCATTTATTGGGATTTCGCTTTTTGCTAGGCATGGGAGAAGGAGGATGTTTCCCCGGAGCAGCAAAAACAGTTTACGAATGGTTTGATGAAAAAGATAGGGCGTTAGCCAACGGCATCGCAATTGGAGGAGCTGCAATAGGTGCTGTAATAGCACCGCCTTTGACCATCTATATATCCGGACAATACGGTTGGCGCTGGGCATTTATTATTCCCGGAATAATAGGTATCGTCTGGGTCGTCGCTTGGTTTTTGCAGTCGTGGAAAAAAAGCCTTCATGCCGTCTCGCAGCGGGAAACAAAGCAAGAAGGATCCGCATTTCAGGTTCCGCTAGGCATGTTACTCAAAAACAGAACTGTCCTGGCATTTATTCTAATCCGGTTTCTATTGGACCCGGTCTTTTATTTTTTGATGTTTTGGGTTCCAAAGTACCTGAATCAAGAACGGGACTTATCCTTTGAAAGGATTGGCGAATTGTTTTGGATCCCTTTTCTGGCGCTGGGCCTATCCAACATATTGGGCGGCTGGTTCTCTGATAAATTAATTTCGAAAAACCTTAGTATCAATGCCGCAAGGAAATGGGTTATGGGATTTGCCGCCGCGCTCACGCTTGTGGCACCGTTTATTTCCACGGTGTCGTCTGTTGAAATAGCGATTTTCCTTATGTCCTTAATGATGTTGGCCCATGGCTTCTGGATCACCAACTATATCACTGCTATTGCCGACATATTCGGGAAATACGCTACTTCTACTGTGGTAGGATTATCCGGTACGGCAGGGGCGGTTTCCGGGATGATCCTCAACCCAGTTATTGGATGGGTAGCACAAAACTATTCGTATGGACCATTGTGGTTGATTTCAGGCATCATGTACCCCTTGGCCTTTATTGTTCTCATGGTATTTATCCCAAAGATAACAACATACCAGTTCACAAATAAATCAGACCTATCGGATGGGATAAAACCCATTTAAGTTGTACAAAAGAAAAAAATGAAATTTTCAAATTAGAATAAAGATGGAAGAACCGAAAAGAATGGAAGCCCAAAATATGTCAAAGCACCAAATAGTAAGACGTGAAGAAACGCTACCAAGAATTGGCGTATTTGGAGTCGGCTACTTCAAGTATTGGCCCCAATTTGAAGGTTTATTGGAAGCTCTCTTAGAAAAACAGGAGGTACTGATTGAAAAAATCAAAAGGAACCAAGTGGAAGTAGTGGATTTTGGAATGGTAGATAATGTACAAACGGCTTATGGTTTGGTTCCCAAGCTAAAATCAGCCAACTTGGATTTGATTTTTTGTGACATGCTCACCTATGCCACTTCCAGCACATTTGGTGTGATTATCAAAAATATAGACACCCCAATCGTATTAGTTGCCTTACAACCGGACAAAGCGATGGACTATAGCAAGGCATCCACCTACATGCAATTGTATAATGATGATATCTGCTCATTGCCTGAGTTTGCCGGGGTAGCGGTAAGAATGGGGAAATCAATCCCAGAGGTAATTATAGGTACGCTTCATGATGATCCGGAATCGGAGGAAGCCATTAATGAATATTGCCGGATAGCCAAAGTTTTAAATGGCCTCAAGACAGCCAGAATTGGCCATATCGGCCACCCAATTGAAGCCATGTTGGACATGCATACAGATGCCACCATGCTTACGGCGCATTTTGGAGTACATGTGGTGCAATGCGAAGCCAATCAAATTGTAAGCAATTACAAAAACAGAGTAGATAATGATGAGGTCAAAGAAGAGGAGGAGAGAATTCTGAGCTTTTTCGACACACCTGACCCGGTCTCGGACCCTATTTCTGAAAAACTCAAACCAACCGACCTAAGGGTAGCGGCAAAGGTATCAGTGGCCTTGAAAAAATTCATTGAAAAGGAGGAACTGGATGGTCTCGCTTATTACTATAACGGAGAGGATAATAGTGAAACCCAATTGGTGATGTCCAATCTTATTGTCGGGAATTCACTTTTGACCAGTTCCGGGTTTCCCATGTGCGGTGAGTCAGACTTAAAATGCTGCATGGCGATGTTTATAATGGACCGGATGGGATTAGGCGGGAGCTTTGCGGAATTTCATCCGGTAGATTTTAAAGAAAATTTTATTTTGGTTGGTCATGACGGACCGCACAACCTCTCCATTGCTGAAGGAAAGCCCGTATTAAGAAGCCTGAAGAAATACCACGGCAAGCCAGGCTTCGGAGCCGGCGTGGAGTTTAAGATAAAGGAGGGCCCCATCACTATGCTGAGCATCGGTTCTACATATGGCGGAAAATTCAAATTTGTGATAGCGGAAGGGGAATCCGTGGAAGGCCCTATACCCCCAACGGGTAATACTAATACGAGAGGTTTTTTCAAACCTGATGTAAGAACATTTCTTACCAAATGGATAAAAGAAGGCCCAACCCATCATTTCGCCTTGGGAATTGGCCATCAGGCAAGCACTATCCAAAAGATCGCCAACTACCTAAATATCGAATCAGTGATAGTGTCCTGACAACAGGTTATCAACCAGTCCAAAATCCCGGGAAAAAAGTTAAAAAACTTTCTGTTATCGTTTTAGCCATATGCTTAGGCAAGAACAAACCATTAAACCCATGGCCATAAAATTCAACATCAAATCCTTTCCACTTCTTTGCTGTGTTTATTATATTTCCTCTATAGCTACCTTTGGTCAGGAGGACGACAAGTACAGCCAATTTTACGAGGGGTTTCAATCTCCCCCTGCCCATGCTCAACCTGTTGTTTACCACTGGTGGTTGGGGGGGCATGTGGATACCGTTCGGTTAAAGGAAGAAATACATGCGTTTAAGGATGCTGGCATTGCTGGATTTACCATTTTTGAAATCGGGTCCAGGGACACCGTCTTGGTTGGCACTGGTCCTGAATTTTTGGGAGACGAATCCTTAGAAACCATTCGGTTTGCTGTGGAGGAGGCGGGGAAGCTGGGGCTTGAGGTCGGACTGAATACGGCAAGCAGTTGGAATGCGGGAGGAAATTGGTTGACCCCGGAGCATGCCGCAAAATCCATTTACCAATCCAAAGTGACCGTTACAGGTGGCAACAAGCAAGCCATCAAAATCCCTTTTCCCGACATACCGGAAACGGACCCTAGAGGCAGAAAACGGATGATTGACTATGGAAACGATGGAAAGCCAGTTTTTTCGGAAGAAATCGCCGTCTTGGCTATTCCCGCGTTTTCAGGCAGTGTAGGGGATACCAGCAGCATCCACGATATTTCAAGATACTTCGACCCACAAACAGAGCTTTTAGAATGGGAAGCTCCGGAAGGAGAATGGAAGATAGTTCGCTATATAAGTTCCAATTCGGGAGAAAACCTGATATTGCCCAGCAAATATTCCGCAGGACCCATTGTAGACCATTATGACGCCGATGCCGCTGCCTTCCATTTCAATTATATAATTGAACGGCTCAAATCTGTCTTGGGTGATTTGAGGGGAACTGCCTTGAAAAGTCTGTATATGGCCAGCTATGAGGCCCGGGGATTTACCTGGACCCCAACCCTACCGGAAAAGTTCAAAGAAATAAACGGCTATGACATCAAGAAACTCCTTCCTCTTCTATTTGAGGAAGTCCAATACACCCCGGAAACAACATCCAACTTCAAAGCGGACTTTCAACGCACACTGTCTGAACTGATGATCACTAATTTCTACATGAAGTCGAAGGAAGTGGCCAACGCCCACGGACTAAAAAACAACAGCGAAGCAGGTGGACCCGGGCTCCCCTTGCACAATGTTCCGGTTGAACCTTTAAAAGCGCTTGGTAAGGGGTTGGATATCCCCAGGGGCGAATTTTGGATCAATCATGGCAGGTACAACGAAGAGGGCATGGATATATTACGGGTAGTCAAGGAGGTATCTTCGGCATCGCATACCTACGGATTGGGAATTGTGGAAATGGAGGCCTTTTCTTCTTTCCAACACTGGCAGGAAGGCCCCTTTGAAATGAAACCTATTGGGGACCGGGCGTTTGCGGAGGGCATGAACAAGGTAGTGGTTCACGGTTCCACCCACAACCCAAAAGGAACGGGATTTCCGGGGATCGTTTACCATGCGGGTACTCATTATAACGACAAGCGGGTCTGGTGGCCTAAGATCCGGCCTTTCAATGAATATTTGGCAAGGGTTTCCTATATCTTGCAGGAAGCAGATTTTAAAGCTGACTTTCTGTATTATTATGGGGATACCATTCCCAACTATGGTGGGCATAAACACGGAAGGTTCTCTCCCGGAGCAGGATACGATTATGAATTAATCAATACGGAAATTCTTCTCGGATTGGAAGTACATAATGGAGAGATTCTCAACCCAAAAAATGGCGCAAAATTCAGAATATTGGCATTGACTGAGGAATATGAAATCAATCCGGAAGTATTGATTAAACTAAAGGATTTGGCGGAAAACGGTGCAGTGATTATGGGCCCAAAGCCCAAGGAAATAGCCAAAAGAAAACTGAAACCCGGCATGCCGGATATGGAGGGTTGGCTGGACGAACTATGGCAAGCGTACAATTCCCAAAATTTCAGATCCGGAAGTGCGAGGATCTATTTTGATGCCCCTCCTTCTGAATTACTGGAGTCTTTAGATATAATGCCGGATTTGGATTATGCGGACAAGGCGTTCTATACCTTGGACTATACACACTATCAAAAAGATGGATTAGATTTCTATTTTATTGTAAATACTACCGGTGATTGGCTATCCCGAAACCTTAATTTCCGCCAAGAGGGCAAGGTACCTGAAATTTGGGACCCGGTGAAGGGAAACATAATAACTGCGGCGATCTATGAACAAATGGAAAATCAAATTTCCCTTCCGCTTACCTTGGCTCCCTTTGAAAGTAAGTTCGTCGTGTTTAAGCCCGGGACAGCAACAGGGATTTATTCCGGAATAATGGGATCCGGCATTCATCCTCCAAAAATTAATTATTCAAATATTGGGATTGAAATTTGGGAGGAAGGGGTTTTTATGCTGCATCAGGAAGAAGGCGCCCAGGAAATCCACGGACAGATCCATGAAAAGGTAATAGACGGTGCCTGGGAAGTTTTCTTTCCGGAGGGCTGGGGAGCCCCTGAAAAAGCTGTTTTTCCCGATTTAAAATCGTGGACGGATTCAAATGTGGTGGGAATCAAGTACTTCTCCGGAACAGCACGTTATGAAAAGCAGATTGTCCAGCCCATGCACCCCAATGACCATCTGGAGGCAAGGACATATCTGGATTTGGGAGACCTTTCCCATGTGGCCGAGGTTTGGCTGAACGATCAGCCTTTGGGCATCACTTGGGCCAAACCCTATCGCTTTGATGTGACGGACCACTTGGTACCCGGTATCAACACCCTGAAGATAGAGGTAGCCAACACCTGGTCCAACAGAATAACTGGGGATGCAATAACAGGAGAAAATTATACCCAAACCCATATTTCTGAAAGCAGTATCAAGGGAATCAACCATATTAGGATTCCTTGGAAGGATGCCCCATTGATTCCCTCAGGATTGTTTGGACCGGTGACACTTAGTACGGTTGTTCCTGTTGG
Source organism: Lunatimonas sp. (assembly GCA_035460985.1). Lineage (GTDB taxonomy): Bacteria > Bacteroidota > Bacteroidia > Cytophagales > Cyclobacteriaceae > Lunatibacter. Next base: position 6,006 of record DATHWC010000077.1, on the reverse strand, counting down.
GTTGAGATAGCCATCTTTTGAAGGTATCGACTTATTTAACTTTTCCAAAGTTTTGTTTTTTCGGATTATATGGTGCTACAACGAGATCAAGCTATTTCTGCATGGGGAATGGGGAGCCTGAGGAAACTGTCTCTGAACCTACGAAAAAGGCCTATGGAGTGGTTTTGACCATAGTTTTGTCACAAATATTGTTAAACATAAAAAAATGGTGCATCTAATCAAGAAGTATCCAATCACTTTAACATTTGTTTGAGAAGTTTAAAATGCCATGCTAGCAGTATTTATTCAAAATTGAAAATAAAATCGAGGAAAGAAGTTATTAATTTGATACTCCTCCTCTTAACTATCCTGGATGTACAAATTACAATACGGTACAGTTTTTGCACCCATTCAATAAAAATCATAAAGAAATGGATAATAGAGAGAAATTAGAGAAGATGGACCGAGCTTTAAGGCTGTTAGAGGACCTTAAACAAAGCCAGGTGGCAATGGTGGAAAAGTCCTCAAAACTTCAGGTGGACGCCATGGAATTCAATTTTTCAGAAATGGAAAAGAATATGGGAGATTTATTCACCACATTTAATGAAACTCTGGATAAGATAAATGCCGAATTGGAACGGTTTGAAATAAGACGGAATCAATTTGAGATGAAGTATGGATTAGATAAAGAGGAGGATTAACTCGACTGCAGTAAAATACCACCGTTGAACCAAGTCAAAAATATTTGGTTTGAACTAACAGTTCCAAAAAACATTAAAAATGACCGTATGCTGACCCAAGGGAGAAAACAGCGTTGGTCCAATGGGTTGTGGGTTTTCTCTCATCCTGATAAGTAAATTCGGCAATGAATGCCGTAAGGGTAGCTTCTATGCCAGAAAATATTTCAAAGCATATTCTGTCCTGTTTGAAATGTCTTTTTATTTTCCTTGTTTTTAGATGCCTTCATATTTAGGGAGGAAGTTTTCCTTTCTGTTTATTTTTAATTGTTCAATATCCTCCAAATCATTTTTCTGTGTAGTTGATTTTTTGTCTTTAACCAAATCAGAATATCTCTTCAAAAGAAATTAAAAATCTATTGGACAAGGTCCGAAAAGATTCTGCCAAAGGCTTTGATTTGGTCGATTTTGGAAGAATGGATTTGACAATCGAGAAATTAGCTAGCGGTGACTATAGCAAATTTTCTGAATCTAAATTGGCTATATAGTAATTTAGCATGGATAAGGATAATTTTGAACCCCGCTAGGTGCGGTTTAACCAATTTTTGAATGGGAATGGCTAGATTTTCCCAAGGGAATAAATTAAATTGCTTTACATTATGGGGATGATTTCAATGGATGTAAGGAATACCTGATGCAAATGTTGAGGGAGATTTTTTAAGAGTTTATAAAGTTAAACTGAAACCCAAATGATCAAGTGCGTAATTTTCTAGTTTTAATTTTGGTGTCAATACATCTCTGGAAGCAGAATGCTTGATGGTAGGACCAAACAGCTTTTTGTAACAAAAAAAGGGACGGTTATTTTTTATAATGAAGGAATTGAGGAAGATGGTTTTGTACAAAATGAATTAAACATTCCGAAAAACTTCCCCAAATACAAAGACTTCCAAAATCAGATTCTAAAAATCATAGTTAAGGATACTATCCTTTCCAATGAAATCATTGTCCCATACAGCATTGGGAGAATCATGAATATTGAAGAGCTGGATGAGCCCTTCTTCGCCCTCAGAGATGATGACTTTATTGGAGAGGAGCAAGATTATATTACCTTTTATAAACTTCAACTTGTGAAAAAATGAAATCCACTTATCAATTTAAAAACTTTTCTACCAAAGAAACAGAAATCCAGGGAATCAACCCTATCAGAACATCTTGGAAGGATGTGCAATTGATTCCTTCGGGATTGTTTTGGCCAGATACGCTTAGTACGATTTTTCCTGTTGGATTGAGATAGTCATCTTTTCAAGTTATTAACATATTTATAACTTTTCCAAAGTTTAAACTTTGGAAAAGTTTCAAGGCCAAATGAACCGGCAAAATATAAAGTTTAATCCGCTATTCTTCCCTGTCGTTTCCTCTTAGCCAATTGGTCATAAACTTTACCCCCTCATCCACAATCGCCTCATGCCCTCCCTCATGTAATATTAGTTCAATCCTTTCGGGAATTTTAAGTTTCTGATAATGAACTATCGATTTATTATATTCTTCCACCACCTGTGGCCAATGTGCTATATTATCCTTTTTTCCATGCTGAATCATCAATGGTCTAGGGGCAATGAGGGAAACGAGATCGTAATCTGAAAACTCTGTCAACCATCCATTAAAAAAAGCATGTTCTTCTCTTGGTGAAAAACTGGAGTACCGCTCGTCCGGTACAGCCATTTTGTTTCTCCGTTCATTAAACCATGCCGAAACTACACCCGCTTTAATGCGGGGTTCAAGGGGCATCCAGAACATGGTAGCCATACCGCCTAAGGAGACACCCCACATCCCAACTTTTTCCGCATCAACCCGGGGATCCGCAAGTACAATGTCCAGAAGATGTTGCAACCGAACCAATTCTATTCCGGGCAAACTGGTTCCAGCTAGGCGTGCGAAACGTTCCACATTATTGCGTCTTTCCACAGATTTCAGATTCATAGGCACTAACACGGCAAATCCCGCCTTCAGCAACCCTTTGGCGTATTCGTGATAGGCACCAGGGGTAAAAGGGGTTTCAGGAGTACTCGCAATACCATGCTGAACAATTATTATAGGTACTTGTTTTTGCTCACTTGCTCCTAAGGGGAACGCAAGAACAGCTTCGGCTGTAAGCATGCCGAGAGGAAGTTCGACCCATTCCGCTTGGATTTCCCCCAACGCATACGGTTTCCTTTCAAGAGGTCCACTCTTGGTAAGTACCGGAGGGCTCAAAACTTCTTCCCACCTTCTGCGGTTAGGTGTCACGCTACGTTCCAACGCATCAGGGCTGCTGTAATCACGGTTCCAAGCTTTTTCCGCACGTGCCTCATATTCCGCTACGAGATAATGCCTGAGATAATTCTCCAGCTGCATTTCATAAGCGGCTGTACGGGCTGATTCAACTTCAGGAGAAATCAAGTTGTTGTTTTGACCGACAGCTGTCAAGGTACCTGCCAACAAAATGAGAATAATTAAATACACTTGGGTTTTACAGGATTTTTTGGCCATCTGCGCACTTGTTATTTTGATTAATCTAATGTATCAAAAAAACCAAACTATTTGACCTATTCACTGACAATGCTTCAATAAAAAAATCGTCTAATAGCAGATAGACCGGATAATTGATCAGCTAATAGCTCAATACTTCGCGAACACACGGGAGTAACCTTGGGAAATAAATGTCTTTTGATCAACGTGCGACAAAAGTAGGCTCACTATTGAAAAATTATGCCTATACATACCATTAGAGCAATAAAAAAAGCATCTAGCCCCTGAAAAAATTCAGGAGTTAGATGCTTTTCAACTAATTCCAATTGATGCTTAAGGGGCTACTACCGTAACTTTACCAACCTCATGCACGATCTGCTTATAATCAGGGCCTTGATAGCCGTGGTTGGTAACTACAACGGTAACATCAAACTCACCCAGGCTTCTATATGTGTAGGCCGCATACCATCCCGTTTCACCGAGAGCAGTGGTAAATCCACGGGCTTTAACCAGGCCGTGATCCCTGTGTTGGTCGCTTACAATTAATACCGGGTTACCGAACATGTCAATGGAATCCGTTTCGGTATTTCTCATTTTTAGAATTCTTCTTTCCCCTCCCGGCCATACTGTCGCTATATCCGCATCCGTTTCCACCACAAATTTCATGGCCCTGTTGACAGTTGGCTGGGTAATAAGTGAATCATTTCCCGCTACATCCGACATATACATCTTCACATCGTACACTACAGGAGTGGGAACAATGTCCTCCTTCAAACAGGAAAAGAAGATAAGAGGTGTAACTAACCCCATTAGTGTGGCATATTTGATTTTTTTCATAGTTGTTATTTTTTAAGGGCAGGGGCGTTAATAGACCTGCCCATCGATTTTAGATATATTATCCCTCACTGGATCAATATCCAGGGTTTTGGACCAGGGAAGCGTCCTTTTCTATTTCGCTAACTGGAATAGGCAGGAGCAACTGATACTCTTCAATCGGCTCCGTGGTGTAAATCTGGGTATCAAAAACTATTGGAGTCATCAGGGCATAGGAAATCTTTTCAATGGCCTTGCCTGTCCTGACCAGGTCAAAAAAGCGGTGGCCTTCAAATGCCAGTTCCAACCTTCGTTCATGAAGGATGCGCTCCAAATCCAACTGTTCCGTTGTAATTCCGTTGAGTCCTGCTCTTTCCCTTACCATATTGATATAGGTAACCGCGCCACCCGATTGGCTTGTCCCATAGAGGGCTTCCGCATACATCAACAGCGCATCGGCATAGCGGGTTACCATGTAATTATTATCCGTTCCGGTGATATCGTATTGGGACAAAGTGCTTTTTTCCGGAACAAATTTCTTGGGCCATGGCTGAAGCTCAGGGCTCCCTCCCAGCAAAATCCCTGAATCCAACGTAGCATTGTAGCGCGCCCAGTCTGGATCACCTATCCAATCATTATCCGCCACAAATTCCTGCATAAAATTAAACATAACAATCGGACCTCCTCCAGAAGCAATGCCAAATCGGTATCCGTTTTCGTTGGTCATCCATTTGAAAAGGAAATTGGGTTGGCCAGAGGATGCGTTATAATTTACTTCGAAAATAGATTCATCATTAAATTTATTCTCAAACGCATGTATTTGGGAAAAATCGGACAATAAAGTGTAATTGCCTGCTTCCTTATCGACTATCAATCTTTTAAGGGCCTCAGCGGCTTTTGCGTGGTTGCCTAGAAACAAATGCACTTTCCCCAGCATGGTTAAGGCTGCTCCTTTCGTAACCCTAGCTTCTTCCCCCTGAAGATCTGCATCGCCCTTTTTAAAGCAATTGGCAGCCGCAGTTTCGAAATCAGCGACGATAATCGTATTATAGATTTCACTTACCGACGTACGCCCTATGCCAATGGCAGATGAGGGATCATTTAATCTTTCAATCACTTTGGGCACGTTACCATAAAGCCTTACGAGGTTGAAGTAAGCAAGTCCTCGAAGGAAACTGGCCTCACCGCGGTAGGCATTGAGCAATTCGGTTTCCGCGGTGGTTTTGGGTTCATACTTGTTGATAATATCAATGATATTATTGGCATTGACAATTATCTTGTAATGATCCCTCCACAGGTTAAACCTGGAATTACCACTGTTTTTCTTGAACAGGTAGTCGTTGCTTTGGGAATTGACAACCCTTCCATCATCCGCTATGATCTCGACGTATTGGGGAAGTTCGTTCCGGGAATAAATAATCTGCAAAGGTGCATAACAAGCAACTAAACCTGCCTTGATCTCACTGGGATTGTTGAAAAAGGCCCCAGTGGATAAGGTATCTTCCGGCTGTCTGTCCAAGAAATCCTCCGAACAGGAAATCATGGTAGCAGTTAATATGATCAGTGAAAATAAATTCTTCATGATATAGTTCATTTTAAAGGGCTAAATTGATTCCAAGAGATATAGTTCTGGCCAAAGGATAGGCTCCGCGGTCAATCCCTTGAGAAAGTGCGGAATTTCCCTGAAAGTTCACCTCTGGGTTGTAGCCTGGATATTGGGTAAAGAAAAATGCATTTTGCACGCTTAAATACATCCGCAAATTGGAGATCTTGGCTCTGCTGGCTATTTGACTAGGCAGGGTATACCCCAAAACCACGTTCTGGATATTTACATAAGTGCCTTTGAAAACCAAACTACCTGAAGCACTGGCCCCATCGGAGCTTTTTCGGATTGGAGTGGCATACATCGCATCAGTTTGGTTTGGCCTCCAATAATTTTCGAAGTATTTCACCGTCATGCTTCTTCTTCCTCCCCCTCTTCCCAACATGTCTTCAAATTCGACCATGGAAAGGTCACCGCCGTGTACTC